>NZ_MJIQ01000049.1:0-26238 GCF_001878775.1 Acinetobacter sp. AR2-3 | reverse complement strand
GGAGTCGTAGGGATAGAGACCGTTAAGGGGGAGTGCGTTATTGGGCTGGTCCCGGGGTTGATAGATGGCTAGTGTTTTTTTGTCTCGTGGGCTCGGAGATGTGTATAAGAGACAGCCATAAACCCTTTAAATTAATTAGGTGGTTTATGTCGCACTTCAAGTTTTACTCTGCCCTTCTTTAATCCTTTTTACCACATGAGTTTTCGGTTCCAAGGGATTACCATCAGGTTTAAATACCGTGATCTGTATTTTTTCCCCAATCATGCTTGGAAATGAAAATTTCCCATTAGAGGTATTTGAAATTTTTGTTATCTTATTTCCCAAATAAAGTATCTCGATCTTTGTATTTTCAACGATATAACTATTTCCTTCTCTATCTAGAAGCTGGATATTTGATTCACTTTTAAAGTTTTCATAGGGTTCATCTAGTTTAATTATTTTTGGTATTTGAGAGCCATGCTCAGAGTTAACAGCACCTTTTAGAGCAAACTCATCATTTGAAGTCAAAACTAGAATTTCAATATCTCGATTAGGTGAAGATACCACCTCTACAATGCCCTGCTCATTGGTATGACGTTCAAATGAACTTTGTTTTCCTTTAGGGCGAGATTTTACCGGGAAACTCGTTAATATTTTCTCATTGCAGTCTATTATTTTAAATAAAGTCGTAACTATACCTTTTGTAGTAGGCATCACTTTTTCTTTATGATACTCCTCTATACTTTTAGGCAAGGATACTTTTACAGGATTCTTTCTAGAAGAAATGATTGAAGAATCAATCGTTTTAATAACGATATAATCTTCCATATTAGGTGGCTTAGCTAAAATTTCCACAGTTCGATTTGGTGAACCCTGAAATATAAATAAACCATCTTTATCTGTTTTATTTGTATTTTCTCTCGATGAACCTTTATAGCGTGATTTAACTTTTAAATTAATGACATATTTTCCTGAAGCATCATAAATTTTTGATGTTATGGTAACTAAATTGCCCATCATTCGACATCCTCTTTAGTATATACATCATCCTCTAAATCCCTTTCTTCTATCTCATTCAATAGTTCATCAATACTTTCATTATTTAAGTCTTGAATGAGATGAGTTTGTAAAGAGTTAAATCCTAAAGCTACGAAATCTGTGGGTTGAGAGGTATAGAATCTTAAAGTACTTAATTGATTATTTTCATTTAATACAGACTTCTTAGTTTTAATTAAGTTCCCATCCGACTTATTTAGAATAAAAATTTCTTTTTCTCCCGCAGAAGAGCTAGCCCATTGATAATTAATTTTATTACTAAATAAAGTCTCCATTTTGGGAAGGCCGATTCTTTGTGCAACGATATTCTGACCTTTTGCAAACAAATGCTGCCCTGCCTTACACTCAAATTTCCCACCAGTTGTGACCACTACTCCACCACCATTGATCTTAATTTGAGACCCTTCAGCGGTCAGTACGATCTCTTTCGGACTGGTGATTTCGATCTTGTCTTCAGTCGAAATAAGCTTGATTACCTTGCGGGCGATCGCTTCAATTGCATCATCTTGGGCTTGTAGCTCAATTTTACCTTTAGCAGCATATAGACTTGCACCCTCTTGAGCAGCGAACAAACTGATCCGGTCCTGTGCATGAGCAACCAAAGATTTCTGGGTTGAAAAATGAATATTCTCTCCTGCACTCTGATTGATTTGCTGATCAGCGGATAAATGAATATTTTCATTTGTGCTCAGTGCAATCGTTTGGGGTGCAGTTAATAACATTACGGCCTGTTTAAATACGATGGCCTTAGCTTGATCTTCAGCTTCAATCTGATTCAGAAACTGTTTTAAACTATCAAAAAATTGTAGCGGATCAGTCTGCTGTTGTTCAGCAATATCACTCAAGGCTTTACTATGATTGAGATTCGATTCAAGCTGTTCTTTGGCTGAGTCAGCCTCCAAGTGATTGCCTGTGGCTGAGTCTTGCCGATAAGTGGAAATTAATAAGCCTTTTCCTGCACGTATGGCACCCCACTGGTCTGTCCTTAGTTCAAAACCTTCTCCCCGACCATCGCTGCTTTCACTATCTTTAGGATGGCTTAGATTTCCCAGATTGAGCTGGCTGGCTGCATGACTACTTTGCAACTGCACACTAATCTGTTCAGGGGTATCATCAAAACGCAACTGGTTAAATCCATCACCATCGACCTCCTGAGAACGGATACCACTGAGTTTTTTGGTCGCAGGTAGTTCTCCCTTCGCATCAAACATGGTCGGATGCCGTTCTGCTTCATGAATCCGCCCCACCACAAAGGGCCGGTCGATATCACCTTCAAAGAAGTCAATCACCACAATTTCGCCAATTCGTGGATGCAACCTGACGCCATAGCCTTCACCCGCCCAAGGGGTCAAAACATCCACCCAGGCAGAATCGCTATCGTTGTCATTGCTGCCGGCACCGCCATCATGCTGATGATCCTCACTCCGGGTAAACAGAAAACGAACTTTTACCCGTCCCCATGCATCGACATGAATCGTTTCACCTTCAGGTCCGACCACTCGAGCCCGTTGCGGATATGCAGCAGGCCGATGAATGAAAGGTTGATACTCAGGAACAATCGGGATTTCACGGCGCACGATCTGTAGTTCATTGGCTTGTCGTTCCTCCTGTGTCATCTGCCAACCGCTCTTCTCAAGCAAACTGTCCAGCTGCGATAAAATATCTTTGGGTAAATTATTCTGGTTATAAAACCGCTTAGCTAAAATCAGAAATTCACGTTGATGGGCAGGATGCTGATCAATTTCAGGATGCTGTTGCAGTTCAAACCAGTATCCGACCTGAGCATCTCGTACGCTGCTACTGGCTTTAAAATATTTGGACTGCAAAGCATGATAGTCACTGAGCTGCTGATTGAGTCGATCCAGTTGAGCTATACCAGATGCTGTCACCTGATCCTCATGATTTAAGTCGCCGGTCCAAGCCGGACTGATGTTCCACGCATCTTCAAGCTGAAGAGTGGCATTTGCGTGAATATCACTTTGATGATGATTACTGAAAAAAGGGTGGCTTTGATCCTGGGCAAGTTGCTGGGCGTGCCAGCGCTGGGTCTGGGTAATATTCGGATTGAGCTGACGTATCGCGATCAGACTGGTCAGCGTATCCAGCTGTTCGGTGGCATGACTGCGATGAAACCGGATGGAACGGCGTTTTAAAGCTGAAAAACATTGAGAATGATCTACCAGTTTTAAAAGCTGAGCTTGAATCTCGCTGGCTGATACAGGTACAGTTAATTGCTTTTCATCAATCAGCCAGTTAATTCCTTCGCTACGCCATAAACGGGTCAGAAAATCATAATCCGATTCATTAGACTGCATCACAAAAGGTCGGACATCATAGTCCCGGCTGAGTCCTGTCAAATCCAGGCTGAGACTGGCCGCGAATAACGCACTTCTGTTTTGCCATTCACTGAACAGGATTTCACTGATCTCGCGCACCGTCTTGTTCATAAAAACCCGACTGTTACGGCGCTTCTGCCATAGTGCAGTCGGATCATTTAGCGTCAGTTTATACAGGGTCAAAGCTCCATCATTCTGTCCTTGACTGGCTGCAGCAATAATGCCCGTAGTCCGGAAAAGTTCACCCCGGTCTGTGACCTGATCAATGGCCACCCGACAGCCGATAAACTGTTTCAAGGCAATATGAGCATGAGTGGAAAGACAGATTAGTTCAGCCTGCAGGCCTTGATTGATCTGATGCTGACCCTCAATCCGCTGAATCAAAACCTGATGATTTAAAGGAGGATGTGAAAACTGTAAATGTAGCGCACGATGCTGTCGCTTAAGCCCGAGCTGTTCCAGCAGCATATGGATAGGTTTTGGCATTTTATAGTTATAATTTTAAGCTTTATTATTGTGCGGCAGATTTTAGGAAAAGTTATCCATTTCGTCCAGTTCACGATGCATTTCACATAATTAGGCCTTTAATTTATGGCCCTTCAATTAAAAATCTTAAATTGCATGTGGTATATCTTAATTAAAAATATTGCTCAATATTCCCTATTTTTCTGATTATCCTATACTGAACTTGCTGCTACACTCATTCAAATCTCATTCTTCAAGGCCAAGGACATGCTGAAACTCCCTTCTAAATTACCTGATTTGGGCGTGACTATTTTTAGCACCATGTCTGCCTTGGCACAAAAACTGGGAGCCTTGAATCTTTCTCAAGGATTTCCGGACTTTGCAGCACCTCCCGCCTTGATTGAAGCTTTAAACCGGGCCAGCCAGAACGGATTTAACCAGTACGCTCCGGGAGATGGTCTGCCAGTCTTGCGAAGTCTGGTGGCAGATCTATATCAGCAGCGTGATCAACTGATGATTGATCCTGTCGAAGAAATCACGATTACCCCTGGAGCGACAATTGCGATTTTTTGTGCCATTCAAGCCACGGTACGCGCCGGGGAAGAAGTGATTATTTTCGATCCAAGCTACGACAGTTATGGCCCTGCGGTACAACTGGTCGGGGCAAAGCCAGTGCATATTGCTTTGCAGCATCCTGATTTTTCTGTGGACTGGAATCAGGTCAAAGATGTCATTAATGACCGTACCCGCATGATTGTCGTGAATACTCCGCATAACCCGAGTGGGAGTGTCTGGTCCAAGGCAGACTGGCAACAGCTGATCGAGCTGATTCGCGAGCGCAATATTGTGGTGCTGTCGGATGAAGTCTATGAACATCTGGTTTTTGACGGCGTTCAGCACTATTCGGCATGGTCATTTCCAGAACTTCGCGAGCGTAGCTTCGTGATTGGCTCTTTTGGTAAAACCTTCCATGTCACTGGCTGGAAAACCGGATTTTGCATTGCTGCACCGGCACTGATGAAAATATTCAGACAGATTTATCAGTTTGCCAGTTTCTGCGGTGTGACACCCGTTCAGGTTGCCTTGGCGGAATATATGCAACTGCATCCTGAGCATATACCTAAACTGTCCTCTTTCTATCAAAACAAACGGGATTTATTTAACTCATCCATTGAAACATCACGCTTTAAATGGACACCTTCTCAAGGGACTTATTTTCAGAACTTAGATTATTCAGAGATTCGGCCTGAGCTCGATGATTTTTCCATGTGCCATTTTCTGGCAGAACAACATGGGATTGTCGCGATTCCAGTCTCCGCGTTCTACCAGCACCCTCCTGCCGATTTACGTCTGCTCAGGTTCTGCTTTGCAAAAAAAGAACAAACTCTGATCCAGGCAGGTCAAATTCTTTCAAAGGTTTAACTCATTTTTTAACTAAAAATCTCATAAAATAAATGCCTTAGTTACTTAAAAGCTAAGGCTTTTTTTTACATTCTGCCGAATAATAGCTGCATCAACAAATAGATGATAATTCAATCACAGGATGTCGCATGGCACAGCACTCACTGATTCATCAACAGAATTTATGGAAAGCCTTTCTGGTTTTTCTGCTGCCATTGATTGCGACCAATATCCTGCAAAGTCTCTCCGGCACGATCAATACGGTTTTTGTGGGACAAATGCTCGGAGTGAATGCGATTGCTGCTGTTGCCGTTTTTTTCCCGATCCTGTTTTGTCTGATGGCCTTTGTGATTGGTTTGTCTGCCGGTTCTACCGTACTGATTGGACAGGCTTGGGGTGGAAAAAATATAGAAAAAGTGCGCTGTGTGGTCGGTTCAACTTT
Source organism: Acinetobacter sp. AR2-3 (assembly GCF_001878775.1). NCBI lineage: Bacteria > Pseudomonadati > Pseudomonadota > Gammaproteobacteria > Moraxellales > Moraxellaceae > Acinetobacter > Acinetobacter sp. AR2-3. The sequence continues at coordinate 20,559 of NZ_MJIQ01000049.1, read as the reverse complement.
ATTTATGACTTTAATTGGCGGCAGTTTGATTGCGCTTCTCGGGGTAATTTTTGCTGAGAATATTCTCTTGGCACTCGGCACAGATCCGGATGTAATGCATTTGTCCCTGCCTTATGTGCAGTGGATGCTGGCGGGTAGTCCCTTAATCTTTATCTATATTATTTATACTTCCATCTTGCGCGGTGTTGGGGATAGTACCACCCCCCTGTTTGCTTCCGCACTTACCATTGGGGTGGGGGTGGTGGTGACACCGGTCCTGATTGGCGGTTATTTTGGTTTTCCTAAAATGGGCATTATCTCGCCGGCGATTGCCACCATTCTTGGAAATCTGGCGGTCCTGTTGTTTTTAATCCTGTATTTAAATCATAGGCAACATCCGCTCAGACTGGACTGGGCCTTATTAAAAAATATTCGTCATCAGCCTCAGTTGAGCAGAATGATCTTGAAACTGGGGGTTCCTACTGGTGTGCAAATGGTCACCACTTCAGTTGCCGGACTGGTAATTGTCGGACTGGTCAACCGCTATGGTGCAGAAGCAACAGCGGCCTATGGCGCAGTCAATCAGGTCTTAAATTATATTCAATTTCCGGCTTTGTCGATTGCGATTGCCGCATCTGTATTTGGTGCGCAAGCGATTGGCGCAGGTAAATCAGATCTGCTGAATAAAGTTACTCGGACTGCACTGAGTATGAATATCCTGTTTACCGGCAGTCTGGTGATTCTGGCTTATCTGTTCTCCAAATATCTGATGGCGCTGTTTATTACCGATCCTAAGGTTGTAGTACTGGGACAACAACTGCTGTTTATTGTGCTGTGGTCAATTCTGTTTTTTGGCGCCAGCGCCATTTTTGCTTCGATCATGCGTTCAAGTGGTACGGTAACCGTACCAATGCTGATCAATATTTTTGCCATTCTCTGTATTGAAGTTCCCGCCGCTTATCTTTTTAGTCAGTGGTGGGGCCTAGAAGGTATCTGGTATGCCTATGCATTGGCCTTTGTCAGCCTGTGTATTTTGCAGGGACTGTATTATCAGTTTGTCTGGAAGAAAAAAACGGTTGAAGCGTTGATTTAGATGCAAGGTTTTATGTACCTAGAAGTATTACAGTAGCTAACACTCTTAGTCGCAAAAAATAGACCCTATTACAGCGATAAAAAACCCGCTTTCGCGGGTCTGTTCTGCAATTTTTTAAGCAGATTTTTTCTTCTTTTTGCCAAACTGGGTCGCCAGTGCAGTGACATGCTGATAACCGGTTGGTAAAATCCGCTGAATCAGGTCAATTGCTTTAGCATCATTACCGATCAGCAGACGGCGCTTGTCTTTTTGTACCGCCTCCAGAATTTGACGAGCGGCTTCTGCAGGTGGACAACGCAATAATTTATTAAAATTACGGGCCGATTTTTCCGGATTCATACCTAAAGTTAGCAGACTGTTATTCATTTTTGCTGCATTGGCAATGTTGGTACGGATACCCCCCGGATGCACACACAGTGCACTGACTCCGCAGTTTTCCATGTCCAGTTCCTGACGCAGGGATTCAGTAAAGCCACGTACTGCAAATTTGGTTGCGTTATAAGCAGACTGGGTCGGTTGAGCAGTCAGACCAAACAGGCTGGAAATATTGATGATATGGCCATCGCCAGTTTTCTTGATCAAAGGTAAGAATTCTTTGGTACCGTAAACCACGCCCCAGAAATTGATTCCGACAATCCATTCCAGTTCTTCATAAGATGCCCCTTCAACGGTTGAACCCAGTGCAACGCCGGCATTGTTAAAGATCATATTGACACTGCCATGATCCTGTTCCACCTGTGCCGCCCAGCTACGCACCTGTTCTAATTCAGCCACGTTCACTTTTTGAATCGTGATACGAACATCAGTCCCTTGGAGTAATTCCACGGTTTGCGCCAGACCCTGTTCATTGATATCACTCAGCGCCAAGTGACAACCCTGCTGAGCCAGTAATACTGCCAGTTGCTGGCCAATACCCGAACCTGCACCGGTAATCGCAGCGACTTTATTTTTAAAATTTTTCATTCAATTTCCTTATGTAAACCACTGCCCTTCCATGACAGCAGGATCTTGTTCTGTTGTTTCAGGAGTTAGCACAGATCCTCAATATAGTTTTGACAATATAGATTGTCAATAATTATCCCATGTCCTTAGAGGCCAAATTTCAAGGCAGAATTTCCATATAGGTCTGAGCGTGATTTATTGCTAAGATATTCGAAATCTTCATACAGATGAGCACACAGGCCTTATGACTGATTCAACCGATTCAGCAGCAAAATCACGCCCCCCCAAGACCAAGGAACGTCAGTTTAAAGGACTGTCGATGGCTGAACGGCAGCAGGCACGTCGTGAAAAGCTGATTGAAGCCGGGATTGAAGCTTATGGCAGTCACGGCTTTTTTTCAGTGACAGTGAAAGATATTTGCAATGAGGCCAAGCTGACCGAACGTTATTTTTATGAATCTTTCAAGAAAAGTGAAGATTTGTTTCAGACCATTTTTTTGAAACTGATTGATGAGCTGCAACAGAATGTGATGCAGGCCATGATGCAAGCCTCGACCGATCCAAAAAAAATGATCAAAGCGGGTCTGACTGCGCTGCTCACTACCCTGCGTGATAATCCGCGCATGGCACGGATCATTTATATCGATGCCATGCTGGTGCAGGAACTGCATAATCAGGCCACCATCCATGAAACCATGTCACGTTTCGACCGCATGATTCATGCCTTCGTCATGTTGATGATGCCGCAATTAAATCGCAGCGAGCAGGAAATTTCACTGGTGTCGACCGGTTTAAATGGCTATGTCACCCAAATTGCTATTCGTTGGGTGATGAGCGGTTTTAAACATTCGCTTGAGGAAGTTTTATCGTCTTGTAGTGTGATTTTTTTGGCGCTGCTCGAGTCATTTTCCGAGAAAAAATAGCTGTTAAATCCTGTGCTTAATAGGTTTCCATCTTTTCTGTAGTGAATGAAATATTTATGCTGTACTACGGAAATGAGTAAAATTAATTTATGATTTTTTAACAAGTTTCTGCATTATATTTGTCACAAATCTTTGCGAATATCAGCAGTTTTTCCCTTTCTGCAATGATACTGTCATAATTAGTCTTTGTAATAAGCCTGTCATAAATATAAAACGGTTCACCGTTTACATGAAATAGGGTATTGCGTTGTGAAAGATGACTACATATTAATCGTCGATGACGAGCTCCCGATTCGGGAAATGATCCATACCTCTCTGGATATGGCCGGTTTTCAGTGCTTACAGGCAGAAGATGCCAAGCAGGCGCATCAGATGATTGTGGATCAGCGTCCGGCATTAATTTTGCTGGACTGGATGATGCCGGGTGGTGTCAGCGGTGTGGACTTATGTCGTCGTCTGAAACGTGATGAAAGCCTGTCAGAAATTCCGGTGATCATGCTCACAGCGCGTGGTGAAGAAGACCATAAGGTACAAGGTCTGGATGCTGGTGCCGATGACTACATGACCAAGCCGTTCTCGACCCGGGAACTGGTCTCGCGGATTAAGGCGGTACTGCGCCGCGCCAATGCCCTGAGCGGTGAAAAAACTATTGATGCCAACGGCTTGATTCTGGATCCGGTCAGCCAGCGGGTGAATTTTGGTAACAACATTCTGGAAATGGGTCCGACTGAATACCGTTTACTGGCATTCTTCATGACCCATCCGGAACGTGCCTATACCCGTGCGCAATTGCTGGATCAGGTTTGGGGCGGTAACGTCTATATTGAAGACCGGACTATCGATGTGCATATCCGCCGTTTGCGTAAAGTGCTGGAACCTTATGGTGTAGACCGTTTTGTACAGACCGTTCGCGGAACGGGGTATCGTTTCTCGACGCGTTCAGATGTCGCTTTAGGTTAATATCTTTTAAGGTAAATCTTGTTTTATGTATGAACCCTACCCTGTCCCCGAACTGGCACGCGAACACAAAAGAATCCGTTACAGCAGTTTATGGGATTTTGCGAAGCAGGATTTACGCCTACTGGCTTTTTTCCTGATTATCGCCAGCTTTATCGGTTTTGGGATTGGGTATTTCTGGATTTGTATCGTAATTGCCTTCGTGGCGTTCTTTGCGACCCAAATGCGTTCCTTATATCTGGTCAATGAATGGATTTCCAATCGTCCTTATGATGTTCCGCCGAATATTGGCGGGATTTGGGGTGCGCTACTTTTCAATGTTTATCGCGCCCAACGTCAGGAACGGATTGTTCAGGCGGAAATGGTCGAACTGATCGACCGTGCCCAGTCTTCACTGGTGGCCTTGCAAGAAGCTGTGGTGCTGCTTGATGAAAACCAGCAGATTGAATGGTGGAATCCGGCAGCCGAACGTCTGCTCGGAATCTCCAGTGATGACCGTCGCCGTAATATCCTGACCTTGTTACGCCAACCAAGCTTTATCGAATACTATCACCATATTGATGAATCCCCGGACGGCCTGAAAATGCGTTCTTCGCTGTTTGAAGACCATTATGTGCAGGTCAAAATGACCCGTTTTGGCGGAGAAAGTCGGGTACTGGTCGCTTATGATGTGACCCGGATGCACAATCTGGAACAGATGCGAAAGGATTTTGTCGACAATATTTCACATGAACTGCGCACTCCTTTGACCGTACTCAGCGGTTATATTGAAACCTTTACCGATCAGGAAGATATTAATCCACGCTGGAAACGCGCTTTTGATCAGATGCAGTCGCAAACCCGACGCATGAATGCTCTGGTCAACGACCTGCTGCTGCTGTCACGTCTGGAAAATGATAAGAATATTGCCAAAAACCAGATCATTGAAATGCCGAGTCTGATGAACCAACTATTCGATGATGCCCAGGCCTATAATATTGATTATGGTCATACCCTGAATCTGGACATTGACAGTCATTGCGATCTGATCGGTTCAGATATGGAGCTGGCCAGCGCTTTTAGCAATCTGATCACCAATGCCATCAAGTATACGCCTAAAGGGGGTACCATCACCATCGGCTGGCATGATGATGGTGAATCCGCCTATTTTGTGGTGCAAGATAACGGCATCGGTATTGATCCCAAACATCTGCCACGTCTGACCGAGCGTTTTTACCGCATCGATTCAGACCGCAGTCGCCGTACTGGTGGTACCGGTTTGGGATTGGCAATTGTTAAACATGTGCTGATGCAACATCAGGCACATCTAGAAATTGAGTCCAAGGAAAACCAAGGTTCCACATTTAAGGTAGTTTTCCCCAAAGAGCGTCTCAGCTTTCCAGAATAAGATAACCCTCAAAAAAGGTGCCATCGGCACCTTTTCTTTTAAGCGTTTAAGAGCTGATCTGTTTTTCTTTGGACAGTGCACGCGCATAGGCAGCACGTTGCGACACCCGTTTCAGATAGGCTTGAATCGCTGGATAGCTTTGACCCGTCCGGCTCTGCATGGCCTCCAAAGGAAAACTCATCTGAATATCCGCAAAACTGAAATGCCCGGCAAAATAATCATGCTCACTCAAATAGCTTTCCAGAAACTGGATATGATCTTTTAAACGGCTCTGTACAAATTGCTTTTTCACCCCATCACAGATTTTCTTGGCCACAGGTCGAATCAGCAAAGGCGTATGTTTAGGCACTGTGGTCATTACCAGTTGCATCACCAGCAGCGGCATTAACGAGCCTTCCGCATAATGCATCCAGTAACGGTACTGGGCCTTGTCGGCAATATCTTCTGGGCGAAACTGCTGCTTTTCATCATAAGTTTCCTGCAAATATTCCAGGATCGCCGCAGATTCTGCCAGTACCTGACCCTGATCGACCAGAATCGGGGCTTTGCCCAACGGATGGATCTGTTTTAAGGCCGGTGGCGCAGAAAGGTTGGGCTGACGTTTATAGTATTTAACCTCGTAATCCAGTCCTAATTCTTCCATGGCCCACAGGATACGAAATGATCGTGATTGTTCGAGATGATGTAAAACACGCATATTAGACTCATGATTTTATTGTTTTTGCCCACTGAGCATAGCAAAAAGCAGCAGACTCTAGCTCATTTTTTGATGACTGTAATGATATGTATCCTATGTTGCAGATTCATTATTTGAGTTCAACTCAGACAGCGTTCCATATTCCCATCATTTTTAGCATTTATCGGGAAGCCCGCATCTGGTCTGGAAATGCAGGCGCTTCTAAACGTGGTCCATCATAGGCAGGAATGGAACCAAAACGTTCATGACCTTCAATCCATTGTTCCCGCGCAATTTTAAGTTCCTCTGTCGTACGCCCGACCAAATTCCACCACAGTAAAATCGGGCTTTCAAATGGTTCCCCACCAATCAATAACACCCGACTCCCGGCATGAATTTCAGCATTGACCTGCTGTAAGCCCGGCTCAAGGATCAACATATTATCCTCTGTCAGTTCATGCCCATTGATGCTGGCCGTCCCTTCAAGCACCATAAAACCATATTCAAATTTCGGATTCAGCGGCAAGCGCATACTGCTACTTTCAGCTGCATACACATCCACACCTAGCAATTCACTATGTACTTTAACTGGTGATCTCGTTTTTAAATATTCTCCGACCAGCACGGTAAATTCAATGCCTTGCTCATTTATGACCGGCAATTCAGGATAATGTTCAAAACCCGGTGCCATATTGATCTTGTCATCCGGCAAGGCAATCCATAACTGCGCTGCATGCATATGCGTTTCACTTTCAGGAGAGACTTCGGTATGTGAAATGCCATAACCCGAGGTCATCAGATTGACCTGCTTGGGACGAATCAACTGCTGATTTCCCAGACTGTCATTGTGCATCATGCTGCCTTCGATCATCCATGTAAAGGTCTGCAGACCAATGTGCGGATGTGGTCCGATATCCAGACCATCTCCTTGCGGGAAAATGGCCGGACCCGCATGATCCAGAAAACACCAGGCACCAATCATGCGCTTATGTCTGCTTGGCAAGGCACGTTTAATCACGGTGCCCTGTCCGATTTCCGCGCGACGTAAAGGAAACTCCTGAATAAACTGATTCACATACTTTTCACAATCATCGGAATTCGACAGTTCAATATCACTATTATTCGACATGGCTGAGCTTACCTCGGCATTTTCATTCTACTTTTGAGTGGGTGAGACATGCATTTGACCGATTCAAGATGCCTCTCTGTTCAGGACAATGTACAGGGTCTATGGGCAAAATCTATCCCTGGAAATATTTAGATACGTATAAAACGCCTCACTAGTCTCATTAATTTAAATCCTGAAAGGCAGATGGGATTTGTATCCAAAGCCCCCAAAATTAAGTTTTAGCAAGGCAATCATGATTTAGGCACATGGCGTTATGAGTTTAAATAAACTGAAGGTCAGGAATATCATTTATGTTTCACGTGAAACGAATCCATAACAACCAAATATCCCAATGAATAAGATGATTATTCATGTATTTCAATCGCTTTCAATTTTACAAAACACAAATTTTGTTACGTTTTAGCTTTAAAAACTTCCCGGATACCCAATTTTTGGGAGGTTATTTTTTACTCAACCACGGCATAATAGGCACCTATAAAAATAACACTGGACCAGGACATGTCTGCTCAGAATGAGAATATATATTCAACGGCGAATGTATCTTTTCAAAATTCGACGACCGATAAATCACTGAAATTATCTGAATGTGATCTGCAGAACCGTCAGCTGATTGAACAGGCGCTAACAGATCCTCATGCCCGTATTCCTGCCCCGTTTCAGCAGTATTTTCATGATTATGTCTATACGCATAGTCATCATAACTTGCGTCAAATTAACTATCTGGCGCAAATTGCCTTTTTACTGTATTTCTTTGCCGATATTCTGATTATTCCAGACATGTTTTTTATTTCTGGTCTGATGCGCGTCGTTCTGGTTCTGGGCGCCATGTTTTGCTGTTATTACCTGTTTAAAAAACATAAAAACATTCAGATTCTGGACAGAATCTTGCCGATAGGTACCACTGTGGCTGCAGCGGCATGGATTGGCTTACTCGCGCTTTCAACCAGTCCCCATGTTGCTACCTATATTTATGCCTCTGCGATCTTTATTCTCATCGCCAATCTCTGTGTGCAGACCCAGTTTAAAGTCGCAGTCTATTGCTCCATCTTGATTGCCCTGTTTATCATGCTTGGGGTGACCCAGTTCATGAGTGCTTCTCAAGCCTTTATTTTTAGCGTGGTCTTTAGTCCACTGTGGTTTTTTAGTATTTATATTAACTGGAATAATATTCTGAATGTGCGGCGTTCTTTTTTGCGCTCCCTGCTTGATGAATGGAACTATCAAACCTTAAAGAATCTGGCCCATACCGATGATTTGACCCAACTCTACAACCGTCGCCATTTTGTCGATATGGCTGAACGCTCTATTCATCAATGGCCTAAACATGCCAGTAGCTGCCTGTTGATGTTTGATGTGGATCATTTTAAAAATATTAATGATAGCTATGGGCATGATGTTGGTGATCGGGTGCTACAACTGATTGCTGAGATGACCCGTAAAGAAATGCGGCATAGCGATGTACTGGCACGTTTTGGCGGGGAAGAGTTTATCGCTCTCCTGGAAGATACTCAGCTACAAGACAGCCTGGTGATTGCAGAACGAATTCGTTGTGCAATTCAAAAGCAGTATATTTATGTTGAATCCAATCATTCCATCCGGTTCACCATTTCGATCGGTGTTGCAGAACTAGAATCCCATACCCAGACTCTGGAAGATCTGATCAAACAAGCCGATATCGCCTTATATCAAGCCAAGAAGTCTGGCCGAAACCGGATTGAAGTCTATCATCCGGATATGCTGAATAAGCCCAAGCCAGCAACAGAAAATCCCTGGAATGTATTTAAGCCAGACACTCAACCAGCCCAGTCAACGGCGAATTAAAGCTGAATCATTAGTCTGTTCTATAAGCTAGGATCATTCTTAGAATGCGTTAATCGGGGATTTCATTTTATAAAATAAATTTGATTCTTCCACTTTTAAAATATCCAACAAAAGAATAGAATATTTTTTATACAACTATATATAAATTTCATCTTATTCATTTTTATATATTTTAATTTGGGAAGGCTGCATGCCGCATGATAACGAAAAAGAATCACGTACCCTGATTCAGGAGGCTCTTCAAGATCCGCTTGTTCGTATTCCTGCACCTCTAAAACCGGCCTACTATGCTCATCAGAAAAAACTCACTTTAAAATACTTATTACAGGTCAATTTATTCGCACAGCTGGCATATGCCTCTTATACCCTCGCCGATATTCTGGTGCTGCATGATATTCTCAAGTTACTCATTTTGACCAAAATCAGCTATACCATCCTGATCGTACTGATCACGATCTGGATGTATCACTCTTACCGCAATCTGCCTGTCTTTGATCTGCTCTTGCCTACCTCGATTATTGGTGCAAGTGCCATCTGGTTTTTTAATCTGAATCAGTCTGAAAGTGCTTATACCCTCATTTATCAATATGCCTCCTTAGTCTTTATTGTACTGGCCAATTTATGTGTGCAGATCCGGTTCTGGCCGTCTTTGATTACTTCAAGTCTGATTACCCTGATGATTTACATCGGTGTATATTTCAATACTCGGTCTGACCTGTACCAGATGTTTTTATTTTCCCTGATTTATCTGCCAGTATTGACCTTCAGTCTATATATTAGCTGGAGCTCGACCTTAAAATCACGCATGGTATTTTTGCAGCATACCCTGAATGAATATAATCGGCAGGCCTTTGAAAATATGGCTCATACCGACTCACTCACTGGCCTGAATAACCGTCGCTGTTTTGAATATCTCGCGCAACAACTGATACAACAGAATTTTGATCAACCGGTGCCTATGAGTTTACTGGTCTTTGATGTCGATCATTTTAAGCAGATTAATGATCGTTATGGTCATGATATCGGAGATCAGGTCTTACAGACGATTGCCCTAAATACACACAGCGAAATGCGGCAGCATGATATTTTGGCACGCTATGGAGGCGAGGAATTTATTGCATTTTTACCCGAAACTTCTCTGGATGAAGCGCTAAAAGTTGCCGAGCGTTTAAGGCATAAAATTGAAAATATTGTGATCGATCTAGACAGCCAACATCGTTTCAGTTTTAGTATTTCGATTGGTGCTGCCATTCTGGAAAGCTGTGAAACGGATTTGATGACCCTAATTAAGCAAACCGATATTGCCTTATATCAGGCTAAAGCCAATGGACGGAATCGGGTTGAAGCTTATGATCCAGATCTGGAGCAAAGTTTAGCTGGGGAGCTGCAAAACTGGCAGGTTAAACCAGCTTAAATTACCCGTTAAAAATTATCTTCATCAAAACGATCTTGGTCGATTTTATAGATATGAAAACTACGTTCTATTTGTACACCTAAACCAAATTCAATCATTAAAGACGTCAGCTTATCGCCATCAATTAAAACAATACCGGATTTTCTTGCCGACTCAATGGCCTCTTTACTGAAACTTGACGTAGTAATGAATACACCCTTCTTAGCAACTTGATCGGCCAAAGCACCTTTAAACTGTTGAATGTCGGGACGACCAACAGTATCTTTCCAACGTTTCGCTTGGATGTAAATTTTATCTAGCCCTAATCGATCTTCACTAATTACACCATCAATTCCACCATCGTTGGTTTTACCAATCGCTTGAGCTGCATCTTGATGTGAACCGCCGTAGCCCATTGCCACCAGAAGATCGACAACCAGTCTTTCAAAAAATGAAGGAGATTTATCTTTTACCATCTGAAGCAAATCACTTTTCAAATCAGATTTTAATAATTCCGTTGTGTTCTGGATTGTTTCTTCTGGAGTCTGAGTTTCTTGGTAACTATTTAGGCTTTCAATAACTTGTAGATTCCCGATCCCAAACTCATCTTTATTTTTCTTTCCTAATTTAAAATCTGAAAATCCGTTGAACTGTGCTAAATATTCATTTGTTATAGCATCTAAACTTTTTAAATCAACCTGTCTACCCAAGCTACTAATCTCACAATATGCTCTCTTCGGTTGTTGAACTAAGCCCGCCTTAACTAAGTAGGTCTTTGCCCATGCCACTCTATCTTTAAATATATTTTTCCCACTCGGAAGAATTTTATTTAAATCCTCTTCGTGTAAATTGGAACGTTCAGCTAGGATATTCGCAGCATCCGAAATTTTTATTGGCTCATTTAATTCTGATAATAATTTCATTAAAGGCAGCATTAATTGATCATAAGTAGGTAAAGGCATTTTTTAGCTTTTAAAGGTTTATTTTTATTCAGTATAAATCAAAAAAAGAGCGCCGAAGCGCTCTTTTTTATTAGGTTATATCTGATAAACCAGATACTGCCACGCGCATAGCGCTTGGCGTAATTTAGGCGGACAGCAGTGCTGTCCGAAACCCCTAAATTACTCCCATTCAATTGTTGCTGGTGGTTTAGACGATACGTCATACACAACACGAGAAACTTCAGCAATTTCATTCATGATACGGGTCGAGATCTTATCGACTAAATCATAAGGAAGATGCGCGAAACGAGCCGTCATAAAGTCCACGGTTTCTACCGCACGCAGTGCAATCACCCATGCATAACGACGGCCATCACCGACTACACCCACCGATTTTACTGGCTGGAATACTGCAAATGCTTGAGCAGTCTTGTCATACCAGCCGCTGGCACGCAGTTCCTGCATGAAAATGTCATCCGCAAGACGTAAAATGTCTGCATATTCTTTTTTCACTTCACCCAGGATACGCACACCAAGACCTGGGCCCGGGAATGGATGACGGTAGATCATGCTGTGTGGCAAGCCTAAAGTCGTACCCAATTTACGTACTTCATCTTTAAATAAGTCACGTAATGGTTCAACCAGTTCAAACGCTAGATCTGCTGGTAAACCACCCACATTATGGTGTGATTTAATCACATGTGCCTTGCCCTGCTTGCTTGCAGCAGATTCAATTACGTCTGGATAAATCGTACCTTGTGCAAGGAATTTTACGCCATCTAATTTACGTGCTTCTTCAGCGAAGACAGCAATAAATTCACGGCCAATAATTTTACGTTTTGCTTCAGGATCAACTTCACCCGCAAGCGCAGTCAAGAAACGCTCTTCAGCAGCAGCACGAATAACACGGATACCCATGTTGTCAGCAAACATTTGCATCACTTGATCGCCTTCGTTCAAACGAAGCAAACCGTTGTCTACAAATACACAGGTCAGCTGATCACCGATCGCTTTATGCAACAGCGCTGCCACTACAGATGAATCCACACCACCAGAAAGACCCAGTAATACTTTTTCATCACCAATCTGTTGGCGAAGCTGTTCTACACGTAGATCAATAATGTGTTCTGGCGTCCACAGACCGCGACAACCACAAATTTGATGAACGAAGTTCGACAGTAATTCTGCGCCTTTAGACGTATGTGTCACTTCAGGATGGAACTGAATACCATAGAAACGGCGAGTTTCGTCAGAAACCATAGCAATTGGACAGCTAGGCGTTTGTGCAGTGATCTGGAAGCCTTCTGGAATACGGGCAACCTTGTCACCATGGCTCATCCAGACATGCAGCTGGTTTTCACGGTCCTGTAAATTACCGATCAGCTTGTCACGTACGACAATATCTACTTCTGCATAGCCAAACTCATGCACAGTACCTGGCTCAACTTTACCGCCAAGCTGTTCGCACATGGTTTGCAGGCCATAACAAATACCCAATACCGGCACACCCAGCTCAAATACCACTTGCGGCGCACGCGGGCTGCCCTCAAGGTGAACACTCTCAGGTCCACCAGACAAGATGATACCGTTTGGATTAAATGCACGAATGTCTTCTTCAGACATATCATAGGCATACATTTCAGAATATACACCAGCTTCACGGACACGACGTGCGATGAGCTGACTATATTGAGAACCGAAATCCAGAATCAGGATACGATCTTCAGTAATTTGAGTATTGGTAGTCATGACGAACAACTATGAAAGGCAAACGAAAGATAAGCGCCGTATTCTAACATTTTTCAGCGCATTAAGCACACAATTCGCATTAGGTATACATTTAGTTGATTGCATTATATTTCTAGCACAACAAAGCGTCCCTTCGGATGCCTTGTTTGGTCTGTCATTTTTATATTTTTAAGCTCAAGATTTAATCCAACTAAGCATGTTTTTATAAAAATCTGAAGATAATATGTAAGAAAAATTTTTGCTCAATTGAAGATGGATGGAGCGTTAATTATTTTACTTTCTGGTACTGACTTTCATGCCCCGGGCTGTTAGGATTTGACCACACTTTTGCTTGTACTGGGCTCATGGAACTGATTGATTTTATCTTGCATGTTGATGATCACTTGCTTGAATTTATCACCAATTACGGGATCTGGATTTATGCCATTCTTTTCCTAATTATCTTTGTAGAAACAGGTCTGGTGGTGATGCCGTTCCTGCCCGGTGACAGCTTGCTATTTGCAGCAGGTGCACTGGCAGCCTCTACTGGTGCGATGGATCCTTGGGTGCTGATTCCGCTCTTGTTTGTTGCGGCAGTATTGGGCGATACCCTGAATTATCATATTGGCAAATATATTGGACCTCGGGTTTTCGAGATTGAATCGCGCTTCATCAATAAAAAACACTTATTGGCGACCCAGCAATTCTTTGCCAGACATGGTGGTAAAACCATTATTTTTGCGCGTTTTGTTCCTTTTGCCCGTACTTTCGCACCCTTTGTCGCCGGTGCTGGCAGCATGAATTACAAATATTTCCTGACCTATAATGTAGTAGGTGCATTTGCCTGGATTAGCTCATTTGTCATTTTGGGCTATATGTTTGGCAATATGCCGATCGTCAAAGACAACTTCACCTATCTAATTTTTGGCATCATTATTTTAAGTGTATTGCCAGGTGTGATTGGCTTTATTCAACAAAAGCTCAAAAAAAGTAAAACAGCTTAAGAACTTTTTACATTAAGATTCTTTTACAGCCTGTGCGTTTAATCCCAGAGCTTGATCAAGAGTGGGATGAGACAAAGCAGGACAAATAGAGCCGCGCCTTTATAAATGAGGCCGGCTTTTATTTTTTCAGATGGACTGGTCAATATGGCCTGACCAAAGACCATCCAGAATATCCCGACCGGAACGGTACTCAAGCTAAAGGCAGCAAAAACCAGAACGAAGTTGGTCGGGCTTTGCCAGGTTTCCATCGGTAAAATTCCAGAGGCCAACAATGCTGCTTTAGGATTTTTTAGGGTAGTTGTAAACATTTGCCAGGGGCGAATCTGCGGATGGTTCTTGCTGTAGCGTTCTAACTGCTGGGCCTTATATAAATGCAAGGTCATCCAGCCCACACAGATGGTACTCAGCACATAGACCAAGCCTTTAAAATTTGGCCAGATCGGTGACGCCAGATGAATCACCAAGGCCCATACATTAATGGCATAAAAATAGCCGAGCAAAATGGCAGGAAGATAGAGACTGGTTTTGGCCTGCCCCTGCTGATGAGCAGAACTAGCCACCAAGGCATTGGCGGGCCCTGGAACCATCAGTACAGCAATGAGTCCTAAAACAAATAACCAATTTTCAATCATCGCAATGAACTTTTCCGGGCCAAGGTTGTAGCTTAATCAATATGAGAGTGTGATAACAAGCTTATAAATTTCAGATTTATATACAGTCTGGTCAATTTCCCGTGAGTTTTATCTTAATGTAAACCGCCCTATTCTTGGTGAAAGCAATAAAAAAATGCCGACCCGAAGTCAGCATTCATCCGTTTAATGTTGAATGATTTATTTAGGCGTCGCCTGCCGAACGATGATCGGACAGTTCTTATAACGCGCGGCCTGTACAATCGCTTCCTGCTCGCCTAAAAGCCGTGCCAGTTCGGTTCTTTTGGTATCGGATGACTGTCCCATATTGACTGAAACACTCGGGCCAATACCCCAGCCACCGCGACTGCCCCAGCCACCGCCAAGACCAACGCCCACACCGACGCCTGTACGTTTCGGTGGCTCAACGCCATTGTCGATATACTGCTGAATACGGTTATATTCACCCTGTAGTTGCGAACAACCCAAAGTCTGATACAGGGTTGGCGACACATAAGTCGGTTTTACCGGCGTTGCACAGGCACTCAGTAATGCAAGTGCAGCAATACTCAGGCTTATTTTCACAAGTTTCATAGCTAACTCGATCTTAATTCTGCTCTATCTCATTGAACAACGATTGATAGGCCTGAGTCAATTTATGATCAGTAGCCAAATGAATCAAAGGCTGATTTTTCTGATGAGATTCTTTCATCAAGATCGACGGTGGCAACATACTGTCGAGGACCGGCAACCCTTCATCTTTGAGCTGTTGTACCACTTCACGCGGTAACTTAGCCTGTGCCTGAAACTGGTTGACGACAATACCTTCAATTTCCAGCCCTTCATTATGGTCATCCTGAGTTTCAATCACATTTTCAATCAGGGTCTGCAGGGCGCGTTTAGAAAACACGTCACAGTCGAAGGGAATCAGCACACGGTTCGCCGCAATGAGAGCAGAGAGGGTAAAGAAATTGAATGCAGGCGGTGTATCAATAAACACCCGATCATAATATCCTGACAGTTGTTGTAAGGCATCTCGTAACTTGTAGATCTTGTGCTTGGACTCCAGTGCATAGGCCAATGCACCCAGTGTCGGGCTAGCCGGAATGACATCGAGATGTTTAAAAGAAGATTGATGCACATAGCTTTCCAGACCTTTGCTACGACTTTTTAAAATCGAGCCAATCGCATTACCAAGCAAGCCCTTGCTTTGCTGATTACCGAGTACATCTTCAAAATAGTTTTCGATATTCGGTTCGAGTGCCGGCTTGTTACTAGAATACGTCGCATCATCACCCAGCACATACTGGCTAGAGTTGGCCTGCGGATCCAGGTCAATCAATAAGGTTTTTAAACCCTGATGTGCACTGATCGCTGCCAGATTGACAGTAATACTCGACTTGCCTACCCCACCCTTTTGATTAAATACCACACGTGTACGCATGTCCCCCTCCTCACATTTTTAATTACTTTTACAACATTTGTATTTTCTAATTATTTGCATGGACTGGCTGTGCTGATCATCACAGCCAGCCTGCTTTTAGCCAAAATTCGGCTTGATCATCACCAAAGCCAGAATAGACACCAATGAAACTACAGCAATAACTAAGCCAGCCCGACGCTGCGACAGCAAGATCGAATCATCTTTTTTATAGGCTTTGCCTAGCGAGGACACCAGCACCAAAAATAAAATGACTTTGGCATAGAACCAAGGCTGTACATCAAAGTCTTTCAGGACGAGCGATACTATACCGGTCAGTGCAATCACCGTGATAGCTAAATGCTGTAAAGCGACTAGCGCTGTACGTGCTAACGGATTAGGCATATTTCCCTGTGTGCCGACAAACAAGGTCAAGGCACGGGCAAGAATGGCGACAATCGCCAGTCCTGCTACCGACATATGGATAATCTTGACTAAAAGTTGGGTTTCCATCATTTCCTCTTAGTTTTTAGGTGCGTGTGCACAAGCAGGACTGGTCGTATCCTGACCTGCCCATTCTTCAGGCAAAAATGCATGAATGGCCAGCGCATGAATCTTGTCTTTTGACAGCAGATCACCCGCAGCAGCATAAACTTTCTGATGACGCTGGACGGGGCGCAAACCGGCAAATGCCTGACTCACAATCACGGTTTTAAAATGCGATTCTTTTCCCGGGAAATAACCACCATGACCCGAAGACTCATTCACCACTTCCAAATGGGTTGGGGATAATTGCGCCAAACGATCTTTCAGTTGTTGTTCTAAGCTCATGGCCTGACTCCAATCTTCAAAAATATAATCCCAGTATACCTTGTTCTGCCGAGTATTTCGGTAATCTGTTCAGGTGCAATCCGTTGATTGTGGTGAAATTTCATTGATTTCTATATGAATATTGGTTATTTATTGTCTAATCTACAGCATTTTGCTTTTATTTTATGCAATTGATGCAAGATTTTTAACAAAGGTGTTGACCACATTTTTGCATGCTGTATTATACACGGCATGCGGGAATAGCTCAGTTGGTAGAGCATAACCTTGCCAAGGTTGGGGTCGGGAGTTCGAGTCTCCTTTCCCGCTCAAAATTTTTTCATTTAGTTTTTTCATTTAAAAAACTTTATAGACTCCGCGGGAATAGCTCAGTTGGTAGAGCATAACCTTGCCAAGGTTGGGGTCGGGAGTTCGAGTCTCCTTTCCCGCTCCAGATTCAAAAAGCCCTCATCGAAAGATGGGGGCTTTTTTATTGTTGATTTTATTATATTTTTTGAAAATTCCCCTTCTTTTGTTATTCGATTCAATAAAAAATATTCTTAATGTAATTTGTATTTTGTGACCAAGATGTGACCATGGCGTGCCAACGACAATAAAAATGGTCTCAATTGACCTTAAATGTCCTCAATCGATCACCACTTTCAGAGCTTTTTTGAAGGCAAAAAATCACCCTGTTCTCTTCCAAACAAGGTGTTTTTTACCAAATGATCAATAATTTGTGACCATTTCACTTTTTGATGTGACCATTTGTGACCAAACTACTCACTAACAGGTTGTTCTTTATTATCTTTTTCAAAAACAAATAAATCTCCCACCTGTACATCTAAATAATCGCAAATACGATCGATAGTCTCCAAATCAATTCGAGTCAATTCGCCATTATAAAGCTTATGCAAAGTTGTTTTATTAATGCCTGTACCACGAATTAAGTCAGCTACACGCATTTTTCTTTCAGCCAACAATATTGGTAGCTTACAAATAACCATTAATTTTTCCTCTAATACAATGAAAATTTAATTGCATTTAATTAAATTTGAGGTTATTTTAGGTCTAAGGATGAAAAATTACTTACATCCGATGAATTACGCCAGGAATACAATTATGTCATATACCTATCTCACAGCCCAGCAACTGGCTGAAAAAATCCAGTACGACGCTCGTACCATTCGCAACCAGCTGAAGGACAGTGTCTTTATTGAAGGTGTTCACTACATCCGTCCTTTTGGTGGTCGAAAAATTCTTTTTGTTTGGGAACGCATTGAAACTGAAATGCTTAAATTCACCGGTTTAAGCATGGATGCCTTGCAATAAGGCTTAGGAGGTTTAACTGATGGCTACCATCCGGGAACGAAGTGGCAAACTGATTGCCGACTTTCGCTACATGGGCATTCGTTGTAGAGAGACAACTAATCTAGAAGACAATGCTTATAACCGACGCATTTTGAAAAAACGTCTCGAACAGCTTGAAGCTGAAATTACTTTGGGAACTTTTGAATACGAAAAGTACTTTCCAAAAAGTAACCGTGTTGAGGAGTTTAAGGAAAAAAGAAGTCAGCAAATTGCTGTACAGACCAAAGTTCCTCTTTTTAAAGAGTTTACTGAATTGTGGTTTAAGCAGAAACAAGTTGAGTGGAGAACCTCATACCAGCAAAAGGTTTCAATTGTGATCAAAAACTATTTGATTCCTGCTTTTGGTAATCAGGTTCTCTCGAAAATCAAGAAGTCAGACTTGCTGAACTTCCGTGCCTCTCTCGCCAAAGTGACACACGGAAAAGATCAAACAAGTCTGAAAGCATCGAGGATCAATCAAATCATGACGCCTTTACGTATGATACTCAATGATGCGGCTGAACGATACGAGTTTGAGTCGCCTTATAAAAATATTAACAATCTGAAGGAAAGCAAGATTGAAGTCACACCTTTTTCTCTGGAAGAGGTGCATAAAATTCTTACCACAGTGCGTGAAGACTTCCGCCCCTATTACACCATTCGCTTTTTTACGGGTATGCGTACCAGTGAAATCGATGGTCTGCAATGGAAAAATATCGACTTACAGCGTCGTGAAATCCATATCAGAGAAGCGTTAGTGAATGGTGTGCTTGGTGGAACCAAAACTTATGGTTCTGACCGCACGATCCAGATGAATGACCGCGTTTACCAAGCCTTTCTGCAGCAGAAAAGCTTAAATAATGGTAAATCCAGTTTTGTCTTCTGTAATCGTGATGGTGGACCTCTCGATTATCGTCTGGTGAATAAACGTGTCTGGCATCCGATCTTGCGCTTTCTAGGATTGAAGTCTAGAAGAGCCTATCAAACACGTCATACAGCAGCAACTCTTTGGCTGTCGGCAGGAGAAAATCCAGAATGGATCGCACGTCAATTGGGACATTCAACGACTGAAATGCTATTCCGGGTCTATAGCCGTTACATCCCCAATGTTACGCGCCGCGATGGCAGTGCATTTGAAGCCATGCTGGAAAAACTAAATACAGAGGAGCTTGCACATGAATAGTAAAGCTTTCTTTGGTGGTGTGGTCGTCAGCCCTGAAGCAGATATGGTCGCTCGTGAATTAATCCATGAGCTACACATTCCCAAACTTCACAATCTAGCTTTTTTGTTGGAAATCAATAAATGCTTCGATGATCACCAGGCGTTGAGACTCTGGTTACAGCGAATGTTGGATGAAGGGCAAGCCCATTACGATGACTTGGCCCAACAGGCCCGTCTCCGCTTAATGAGTCTCGCTCACTAATAAAACAAACACAGACAGAAGGTCATCCAATCGATGACCTTAGCCCCTCTATACCTATAAAAAGGTGAACACATGCATAAAGATATTTCAATTTGGATGCCACTCTATATTGGCGACCTACAGGCAAAATTTGCACGAATGACGGCAGAACAAATTGGTGCGGCACTGCTGTTAATGATGGATTTCTGGAAAAATGGTGCCATTCCTCATGACCTAGCTACTGTATGTAGCATCACGAAATTACCTCAGCACACCAAGGCTAAAACTTTGTTGAATACGCTGATGGCTCTGGAATTGTTTGAAGTCGAGTCTGAGCAGATTCATTCAAGTTTTTTAACCAGTTTAAAAAGCCAGGCATTGCAAAATCAGCAAATGAAATCTGATAAAGCTAAAAATGCAGCTCAAGCACGCTGGAATAAATCCGCAAGTAATGCTCAAGCATCAACTAAGCAACGAAAAGTAAATGCTCAAGCAGCTCCTGAGAAGAGCCCGAGTATTACTCAAGTCATGCTTGAACCATGCCCTTCATCTTCATCTTCATCTTCATCTTCATCTTCATCTTCATCTTCATCTTCATCTTCATCTTCATCTTCATCTTCAAATTTTGAAGAAAAAAATGAGAGTTTTTTAGAAAATTCAAAATGGATTTAGGAGATCAGCCATGAATACCATGCTTAAAACACTCCAGTTTCGCGCAGAAACAACGGAAACACTTTGCCCCACCCATCATATACCCCTGATGGAAATTGCAGGTCACAGGCTCTGTAAATTGTGTGCCAAAGAAACCGTCCATCACTCACATGCAGCCTATGAGAATGAACTGTAATGTGGTTCCGTTAATTAGACCACTCAATTCAGTTTTATAAGTGATAAATCCGCTCTAAATATTTAAATTATGCTGCCATTACTTTTAGTAAATGTTGATCATAAAATTCATCCGGTGTTGCCTTATTCAAA
>NZ_MJIQ01000048.1:0-58589 GCF_001878775.1 Acinetobacter sp. AR2-3 | reverse complement strand
CTTCATTTGAGAATCTAAGTTTTTAATACTTACGATCCCTTTCTCATTATTTCAAAGTAAAGTCCTGCAACTATTTGATACGTGCCACGGCGACAGGAAGTCGCCCGTTGATTTGTGGCACATGGAAGTGCCATCAGATCAACAAAGGGGTTTTGTTACTTTTGTCCCGTCAAAAGTAAAAGAAAATATCTTCTAACAACTAACTAATCAGCTTAAAAAATCAAATTCAAACTTGACCTAAAAGTTAGCCATTTCCCCTCAATTTCAAACTGAAACAATAAATCCCATGTTAAACTATTCAATGGTTTTAGCAGGGACTCATCTATGCACTTTGTTCATCTTGGTATTCATACAGAATTTTCGATTACTGAATCCATCGTACGGATACCTGACTTGGTCAAAGCTGCCGAAGAAGAACAGATGCCTGCCCTTGCGCTCACGGATCTTTCTAACCTGCATGCTGCCGTCAAGTTCTATGGCAAATGCCTGGGCAAAGGCATCAAGCCGATTCTGGGTTCCGAAATTCGCCTGAATGATGCCGAACATCGCATGACCTTATTGGCCATGACCAATACCGGCTGGCGTAACCTGACTGAATTAGTATCTGAAGGCTTTATCAGTGGCCAGCAACTGGATATTCCCTGCGTTCAAAAACAATGGATTTTAAATCAGCCTGAGGACATGATTGCCCTGCTCGGCATGCATTCCGATGTCGGC
This sequence comes from Acinetobacter sp. AR2-3, assembly GCF_001878775.1. Taxonomy (NCBI): domain Bacteria; kingdom Pseudomonadati; phylum Pseudomonadota; class Gammaproteobacteria; order Moraxellales; family Moraxellaceae; genus Acinetobacter; species Acinetobacter sp. AR2-3. The sequence continues at coordinate 57,872 of NZ_MJIQ01000048.1, read as the reverse complement.
AAAATGCTGATGAGTTCAAATCCGCAAAAAGCGGAACCGCTGCTAGAAGAATGGGTCGAAAAATTTGGTAATCGTGTTTATCTTGCCCTGACCCGTACCAATCGTCCGGATGAAGATAACTTTATTCTGGAAGCCGTTAAGCTGGCAAAAAAATACAATATCGGTGTGGTCGCACATAATGATGTGCATTTCATGACCCGTGAAGATTATGAAGCGCATGAAGCACGGGTATGTATTGCAGATGGTTATGTGCTTGGTGACAACCGCCGTCCTAAAACCTATTCACCTGAACAATATTTCAAATCTGCTGAAGAAATGACGGCGCTGTTCTCGGATATTCCATCTGCGATTGAGAACACCTATCACATTGCCAAACGCTGTAATGTGACGCTGCAACTGGGCAAATACTTCCTGCCTGATTATCCGATTCCTGAAGGTCATACCATTGATACCTTCTTTGCACACTTGTCCAAAGAAGGTCTGGAAGAACGCCTGAATTTCCTGTATCCGCCTGAACAACGTGATGAAGACTGGCCAGAAATCCGCAAGCCTTATGATGAGCGTATCGAATACGAGATTAACATCATTAACTCGATGGGATTCCCGGGCTACTTCCTGATCGTTATGGACTTCATTCAGTGGTCGAAAAGTAACGGCGTTCCGGTCGGTCCGGGCCGTGGTTCAGGTGCGGGCTCATTGGTGGCCTATAGCTTAAAAATTACCGATCTTGATCCGCTGCGTTATGAACTGCTGTTCGAACGTTTCCTGAACCCGGAACGTGTTTCGATGCCCGACTTCGACGTCGATTTCTGTATCGCAGGCCGTGACCGCGTAATTGACTACGTGGCACGTACCTATGGCCGTGATGCGGTCTCCCAGATTGCAACATTCGGCACCATGGCTGCCAAAGGTGCGATTCGTGATGTTGCACGCGTTTTGGGTAAATCTTATGGTCTGGCGGATCGTATTTCGAAAATGATCCCAACCAAGCCTTTAGGTCTAAGCCTGCTTGAGTCACTAGAAGCTGAACCTCAGCTTAAAGATATCGTCACCAATCCATCCAATCCAGATCATGACGATGCAGCCGAAATCTGGGAAATGGCACTTAAACTGGAAGGTATTACCCGAAACACTGGTAAACACGCCGGTGGTGTGGTCATCTCGCCAACCAAAATTACCGATTTCTCTGCGGTCATGTGTGATGCCGATGGTACCGGACGCGTGGCACAGTTCGATAAAGACGATGTCGAATCTGCAGGTCTGGTGAAATTCGACTTCTTGGGTCTGCGTAACCTGACCGTGATTGAAGATGCGGTTAAAAATATTAATAAACGCATCAAAGCGGATAAACCTTTAGATATTGCCTATATCCCGCTTGAGGATAAAGACGCATATCTGGTCTTTGCCAATGCTAACACCACCGCGGTATTCCAGTTTGAATCCGTGGGCATGAAAAAGATGCTGAAAGAGGCACGCCCGAGCAAGTTTGAAGAAATTATTGCTTTCGTGTCGCTGTACCGTCCAGGCCCGATGGATCTGATTCCTGACTTTATTCACCGGATGCATGGTGGTGATTTTGAATATTTGCATCCATTACTTGAAGGCGTACTAGAACCCACCTACGGGATTATGGTGTATCAGGAACAGGTCATGCAGGCTGCACAATACTGTGCTGGCTATACCCTCGGTGGCGCGGACTTGTTACGTCGGGCCATGGGTAAGAAAAAACCGGAAGAGATGGTCAAACAGCGCCAGATCTTTATTGAAGGTGCATCGAAAAAAGACATTGATGAAGCTACCGCCAACCATATCTTCGACTATATGGAAAAGTTCGCCGGCTATGGTTTTAACAAATCGCATGCGGCTGCCTATGCTTTGGTTGCTTACCAAACTGCATGGCTAAAAGCGCATTATCCGGCGGAATTCCTGTCTGCGGTATTGACCTCGGAGATGCAGAACACCGACAACGTGGTATTTCTGATTGATGACTGTCGCAAGAATAATCTGGAAGTTTTGCCGCCGTCAGTGAATATGTCGCTGTATCAATTCCATGCCACTGATGAGCAAACTATTGTCTATGGTCTGGGGGCAATCAAAGGCGTCGGTGAAGCGGCGATGCAATCGGTGATTGACTCACGTGCGCAAGAAGGTCCATTCCGTGACTTATTTGATTTCTGTCATCGTATTGACCTGAAAAAAATCAATAAGCGCACCCTGGAAGCACTGATTCGCTCAGGTGCACTGGATTGCTTAGGCATTGATCGTGCCGACCTGATGGCGCAACTGCCTGAAGCGGTTCAAGCTGCGGAACAGGCACGTTCCAACCGTGAAACCGGCATCATGGACTTGTTTGGCGAAGTGGAAGAAGTTCAGCGCAAGCCATCTAAACCCGTCAAACCTTGGGCGGATGAAGTTCGCCTGAAAGGTGAGAAAGACACACTTGGTCTGTATCTGACCGGCCACCCGATTGATGTGTATCGCAATGAGCTGAAAGCCTTTGTGCCTAGTCAGATCAATGAGCTAACGCCGACCCGCCGTGGTGTAACCACCGTGTTTGCAGGACTGGTGGTAGATATTGCCAACTTCCCGAACCGGATGATGATGACCCTAGATGATGGTACGGCACGGATTGAGATTTCAGCCAATCACGAACGCTTCAACCGCTTTAAAGAGATTATCCAGCTCGATAAAGTGGTGGTGATTGAAGGCGAAATCTATGAGCGTGAAGGCTTTGACCGTCCGATGGGACGCCTCACCAAGGCATTTAGCCTGAATGAAATTCGCCAGAAACGTGCCAATAGCATCAAGATCACTCTCACAGCCGAGCATTTCAGCAAGAGCTTGAGCCGGGACTTGCAGCAGATTCTGACTCCTTATTGCAATGTTGATATGTCCGCACATATTCCGGTGATTCTGTATCTGGACTATCCGTATGCCACGACTGAACTGCATCTGGGTCTCAACTGGAAAGTCGCCCCACTGGATGAGCTCTTAGCCAAATTGCGTGACTATTTTGGTAAAGAAGCCTTGCATATTGAGTATCAGGTCAAGTCCAAAGCTGCCAAAGCCGTGTCCTATGAACAGGCCAAGCCGGTGGATATTCCTCCGCCGCCTGCGGGCATGAGCATGGATGATGCACTGGAGCTGTATCAGGCTGAATCCCAGCCGCAATATTCATAAATCCTGATCTTTAAAACACCTTAAAATTGGAATCCTCATGAGTCAAATTGACAATGCTGCTGTTTCAGCACATCTCTCCCATGTGCGTATTGTCATGGTCAATACCACTTTACCTGCCAATATCGGCAGTGCCTTACGTGCCATGAAAACCATGGGCTTGTCCAAGCTGGTTCTGGTGGCACCGAAAACCTATCCGCATCCGGATATTGACGCGCTGGCCGCGGGTGCAACTGACCTGATCGAGCAGATCGAGATTGTAGAAACCCTTGAAGATGCCATTAAAGACTGTCAGATTGTATTCGGTACCAGCGCACGTAGCCGTACCATTCCCTGGCCGCTGTTAGATGTGCGCCCTGCCGCTGAAAAAGCCATGTCCGCCGTGGTACAAAATCAGCAGGAAGTCGCGATTCTATTTGGCCGTGAAGACCGTGGTCTGACCAATGAAGAACTGGCGATGGCCAATTATCATCTGACTATTCCTGTGAATACTGATTATGGCGTACTGAATGTAGCTCAGGCGATTCAGGTGATCTGCTATGAGATGCGCATGGCAACGATGAGTCAAATTGAACAGCCACGTGATGCTAAAGCGACCATGCAAGTCATTGATGGCATTGAAATGGAATGGGATGAACCTTTGGTCAACCATGCCCAGATGGAACAGTTCTACCCGCACTTGGAAAAAATGCTGGCAGAAATTGAATTTATGGATCCAAAAAATCCAAGATTATTGCCTTTACGCTTGCGTCGTCTCTTCGGACGTATACAATTAGATCGTATGGAATATCACTTACTTCGTGGTATTTTCAGCCGTGTTCAGGCATTGAATAACGGTACCTGGAAAAAATCTTCACACACATCATCACAGGACGAGGATCAAATCTAATGCTAAAACAGCTCAAAGAAGATATACAAGCTGTCTTTGCGCGCGATCCTGCAGCACGCAATACCTTAGAAGTCTTAACCACTTACCCTGGCATTCATGCGCTGATCATGCATCGCATGGCACATGAGCTATGGAACAAAGACTGTAAAGGAACTGCGCGTGCGTTGTCTTCGTTTAGCCGCTTTGCCACAGGCATTGAAATCCATCCGGGTGCAAAAATTGGCCGCCGTTTCTTTATCGATCACGGTATGGGTGTCGTAATTGGCGAAACTGCTGAAATTGGCGATGACGTGACGCTTTATCACGGCGTGACTTTGGGTGGAACGACCTGGAATAAAGGTAAACGTCATCCAACGCTAGAAGATGGCGTAGTAGTCGGTGCTGGTGCCAAGATTCTAGGGCCATTTACCGTGGGTAAAAATGCCAAAGTCGGTTCTAATGCGGTCGTCACCAAAGCGGTTCCTGAGAACGCCACAGCTGTGGGCAACCCGGCACGTTTTATCACCAAAGACAAACCCAAAGATGATGCTGAAGCGCGTCGTCGTGACTATGCAGAAAGTATCGGTTTCCAGCCCTATGCCGCAACTGAAGACCAGTCCGATCCGATTTTGGAAGGCATGCGGATTCTGCTGGATCGCATTCAGCAAAATGAAAAACGCATGAACAACTTGTGCAATCGTCTTTCTTTGTTAGATCCGACCTTTAACAAGCAGCAACAGGATGGCCAGCCTTTGAGTAAAAAAGAGTTGGAGATTCTGGAAGAAGCGCGCCGTGAATGTGAAGCGCAAACCAGCCAATCCAAAGCCTGAATATCACACTTCACTCTGTAACACGTGTTTACTTGCATGATCGTTATACTTTTCATAGACTGACGATCATGCAATTTTTGAATAGATGTTTTAAAAATAACAGAATGGATGACTATTATGACCTTTAAGCCCTTGGCACTTGCTTGCTTAGCATTCACAATTACTGCGTGTTCAACCACTCCTCAGAAATCTGCTGAGAAACCTGTAGATCAAGTGGTTTTTGTAGAGCCTGAACTGAGCCCACCATTTTATGCTTTAAATCCATTCAATTATAATGAACCACCTGAATTTGAAGTGCATTTGAAAAAAGCTGCAGCGCAGCCTGTAACTAAGATGGTGGTGACGGATCCTAATGATCCATCCAAGCAACTGACCCTGGATGTGAATAAACTGATTATTCCAGTGGTAGATAGCAATACACGTGCAATGCGTTATGCAGCACTTGCCAATTCAAATGAAATCGATATCACCGAAATTGACGATTTCCTGCAAATGGTCGAAGGTAAGGCACGTCATTATCCACCACGTTTCAGCGATCGTCAGGAACGCCGTGGTTTTGAAGCCAAATTGCGTGAAGTCACCCGACAACTGGATACTTTAGCGGCCCGTCCAAATGCCTCTTTTGATGTGTTGATGCGTGCTTTTAAAGCCAGCGTGATGGCACGTAACCTGGATCTGGGTTCAGTTTATACCACCAATTCCCTGACCTATGCCCAGCGTATTCTCAAAATTAACCCGGATGATCCTGAAGTCAACTTCTGGTTTGGTTTTGGTCTGTCTGAAGGCGGTGGTCAACGTGAAGCCATCGCTTATCTGGACAAAGCCATGAAAGCTGGCGTTCAGGAGGCTTATCTTTCTGCAGCCAATAACTATATTGCATTGGAACAGAAAAAAAATGCCACTCAAACCTTGGCGAACTATAAAGTGAAATATCCGCAAGAAGCTGAAGTAGCAGACCGTCTGATTCAGGAAATTGAGAAAAATGGTCGCTGGAATGTTTGGCAAATTTTGCAAACATCAACACCCGCTCCGGCTACAGACCCAGCAACAGCACCGGTGACCCCATAATCAAGATTCGCTTCAATTTGATTACAAATAGACTGCTACGGCGGTCTATTTTTATGGGAAAAAATTAGTAAAATACAAAACATTATCCCGCTTTATAACTTGAATTCAGTGAAAAGTTTTATGCACGAAAAAATAAATAAAAGATTAATGCTGTGCACTTTACTCATCACCAGCGTACTCAGCGGCTGTCAGGTGGTCAGTGTTAAGGAACAGGCGATTAATGTCACGCTGAACAATGAGCGTGACAGCATCTTGACCCGCGACAAGCTTAGCGAAGCCAGTCTGAATGTGTTGTCCATGACAGGTCGTGAAGCTCAGATCTGTATTGATCAGCCCGAAGAATGTGTGGAAGATCTGAAAAGTATTCCCCAGATTTTAGATGAACAATTGCTTTCTACAGCAAGTGAATTATATCTAGCCAACTCCTTACAAAATGCCAAGTCTGCCGAATGCAACACCGGTGTTTTAAACAAAACCCGATCACCGGAAAAACAGCAACAACACAAGCAGAATATCCAGAAATGTCTGGATCAGCAGCTCACTATGCTGGATAAAAGCATTCGTTATAGCTATGCCTATCTATTTAAAACCGAGCGTGCGCCGCAAGAGCGTATTTTTGATAACCGCCAGGTTCAGATTCGTGACTTTTATAACCTGGCGATTGCCCATCTGATTCAACGCTATGCTGAACGTTATAAAACCAAACAGTCCGGCCAGCGCATTCAGGTCGGTGATAGTGTATATACCATTGATCTGGAAAATTTTCCGCAGCTGAAAAACCAGACCATTGAACAGCTGATGTCCACCTATAACATGAACTTTTCCGGCCTGCGTTCTATCACCCGCCGTGATGGTTTTGGTTCAGAATTTTTAGTGGTCTTACCTGAAGCACAGCAAACCGAGCAAGATAAAAAATATATTGTCGATCCGCTCAAGCACAATTATCCAAATGGTATCAATCCAAATATTCATTCAGCCCGCTATCTGGCGACCACCATTACCGCTGTACCCAAATCCGCGAATTCGACCGAACAGATTCTCTCTAGCTCTGAGTTTCACCTGAAACTCTATGATCCTTATAAACATGAAAAGATCAAAGTGGCTTCGAAAGAATATGCGCTGGCCGCCAACTTTTCCGCACCTTACGGCTTATGGCTGGCCGAGAACAATCTGGGGCGTTTAGCCTATCTAACCCTGATTAATCGCGAAGACAGTCTGAGCATGCCGCATCTGTACATGCTGGAACCTTATAATCCGGACAAGAAAGTGCTGGTATTGATTCATGGCTTGGCCAGTAGTCCTGAAGCCTGGATTCGTCTGACCAACGACATTATGGGTGATCCGGTATTAAGAAAAAATTTCCAGGTCTGGCAGGTATTTTATTCTACTAATATGCCGATTCTGGAAAGCCGTTTTCAAATTAATGCAGTGGTTCAGCAAGGCTTTGCCCAGGTCGCGAACAATGCGCCAGCCAAAAAAGATGCGGTACTGGTCGGACACAGTATGGGAGGAGTGATTGCCCGTTTAATGGTCAGTCAGGCCGATATTACCCAAGATGCATTTAAGCTGGTACAAAATACCCGCATTGCCCAGTTTAAAGATAATCCGTTATTTAAAGCACGCCTGCAAATGCAGCCTATTCCGAACTTTAGCCGAGCCATTTTCTTAGCGACACCGCATCGTGGAACGGAATATGCCGACCGCTGGCACACCAAACTGGCCCGTAAAATTATCCGTATACCGGGCGCATTTTTGGGTGCCTTTGCCGATACCCTGCAAGGTGAGATCGGGTTAAAGGAGTTTGTTAAAGAACTGGGGCATGACCTGATTCAGAATGGTCCGAGTGATCTCAGTGAAAATTCGAAATTTACTGCATTAACTGAGGATATTCAGCCTTCTAAAAATATCAAATTTCACTCGATTATCGGCAATACCGTAGATACGCAAGATACCAAGCTCATGAGCGATGATATCGTTTCATATGAGAGTGCTTACCTAAATGGTGCTGTATCTAGCAAAGTCATTAAGGGTGGTCACTCGATTCAGGAAACGCCTGAAGCCGTACTGGAATTACGCCGGATTCTCAGATTACATCTGACCGACCTTGGTCTTTATGATCCGGAATAAACTATCGTCTTGATTGAGACTTGCCACCGCATGTTCGCATCCGGTGGTTTATTTTTTAAAATTGCAAATAATGCTGAATAAGAAGCCATAGCGACAGATCTGAGCGCTGACTTAAAGATTCATCTGGAATTTCATTTCTTTCTAAAAATTAAATTTGATAGACTTGCTGCAATACAGCTTTAAAGCTGAATTGAATCAGCAGATTCATTTCACATTTTCGATCTCCTGTGCTCAACCATGTTGGATTGGCCTGATTGAAAATGTGCTTTAAATTTTCCTGCATAGCCTATTGAGCAGTATTTGCATTTATCTCTTGTTGAAAGGATTTATTTTTAATGACCAGTTCAGAAATTATGGCTGATCTTTCTACCTTAACGCCCATGATGCAGCAATACATGTCGGTGAAAATGCAGCATCCGCATTCTTTGATGTTTTATCGTATGGGTGATTTTTATGAACTGTTCTTTGAAGATGCACACAAGGCAGCCAAGATTTTAGGCATTACCCTGACCCATCGCGGTAAAGCCAATGGTCAGCCGATTCCTATGGCGGGCGTGCCTTATCATGCAGCCGAAGGTTATCTGGCACGTCTGGTCAAAAAAGGCGAAACCGTGGTGATCTGCGAGCAGATCGGTGAAGTCACTGGCAAAGGACCGGTTGAGCGTGGTGTGGTTCGAATTATTACGCCAGGTACCCTGACCGATGATGCCATGCTCGGTGCACATCAAAGCTCGAATCTGGTGGCTTTGTGTATTCAACAGAATCAGATTGGCATTGCACTTCTCGATCTCAGCGCCGGCCTATTTAAAGTCCAGCAGCAGGATTATGATCTTAACCAGCTCATGATTGAACTGGCGCGTTTGATGCCAAGCGAAATTCTGCTGGATGAAAATATCGCTGATCCGACATTGACCGAACAACTCAAACAGCAACTGGATATCTCGGTCACCAAACGTCCCGATGTCGACTTCAACCTGAACAATGCGCAAAAAACCTTATGCGACCAGTTTGCTGTCAGCACGCTTTCAGGTTTCGGCATTGATCATTTACCTTTGGCTAAAGCAGCGGCTGCGGCACTGATTCACTATGCAAAAGAAACCCAGAAAACTGCGTTACCGCATATCCGCACGATTCAGCTAGAACAAAGTTCAGATTTTATTGCTTTGGATCCGGTGACACGCCGCAATCTGGAGCTGATTGAGCCTTTATTTGAACATGGGACATCTTTATTTCAGCTCATCAATGATTGCCAGACTGCTATGGGTGGACGCTTGCTCAGTCGCACCCTGATGCAACCTTTACGCGATACCGCGCTGCTGGATGAGCGCCTGGATGCCATTCAAGCCCTGCTGCAAGGTTTCCACGAAGTGCCTGTACGTCTGGTCCTTAAAGAGATTAGCGATATTGAACGTGTGCTGAGCCGTATTGCGCTTGGCAGTGCCCGTCCACGTGATCTGGTACAATTGCGTCAGGCCTGTGCGCAAATTCCATTTTTACGTCATGCCCTGCAACCGATTGTGAGTCAGCAACAGTCCAAGCTTTTAGTACAACTCAATGAAGAGCTAGGCGACTTCCATGGTCTACATCAACGCCTGATGTCAGCCATTGTTGAAAATCCGCCAGTCCTGCTTCGTGATGGTAATGTCATTGCAGAAGGTTTTGACAGTGAACTCGATGAACTGCGTCAGATTCGTGATCATGCCAGCCAGTTCCTGATTGATCTGGAAATCAAAGAGCGTGAAGCTAGTGGTATTCCGGGACTGAAAATTGGCTACAATCGTGTCAGTGGCTATTATATTGAGCTGACTCGCGCACAGGCCGAACAGGCACCTGAGCACTATATTCGTAGGCAAACCCTGAAAAATGCCGAACGCTACATCACACCTGAACTGAAAGCATTTGAAGACAAAGTCTTATCCAGCGAATCACGTGCCTTGGCCCGTGAAAAAATGCTGTTTGAAATGCTACTGGATGAACTCCGTCAGGATATCGGCAATTTACAGATGATGAGCAGCGCCATAGCCCAGATTGATCTGATTGCGAATTTTGCCCATCAGGCGCGTTTACGCAACTGGTCGCGTCCAAAATTCAGCCCTGAGGTCGGCGTAAGTATCACTGCCGGACGACATCCGGTGGTAGAGGCCCTGAGTAAAACCGCCTTTACCCCGAACGATACGCAACTGGATTTTTCTCATCGGATGGCCATCATTACCGGCCCCAACATGGGCGGTAAATCCACATTTATGCGCCAGACTGCATTGATCGTGTTGCTGGCTTATTGTGGTGCCTATGTTCCAGCGCAAGCTGCAACCTTAGGTCCGGTTGACCGTGTTTTCACCCGTATTGGTTCGGCCGATGATTTATCGACCGGCAAATCGACCTTTATGGTGGAAATGACCGAAACCTCGCAAATCCTGCATCATGCCACCAGCCAGTCTTTGGTACTGATGGATGAAGTTGGCCGTGGAACCAGTACCTATGATGGCTTGTCTTTGGCTTGGGCCTGTGTGCTAGATCTGACGAAACGCATTCAATGTTTGTGTTTATTCGCCACGCATTATTTCGAACTGACTGAACTGGATAAGGAAAGTGGCATTAACAACTACCATGTCACGGCCAAAGAGCTGAATGGCAATCTGATTTTATTGCATAAGGTGCAACATGGCCCGGCCAGTCAAAGTCATGGCTTGCAAGTCGCGAAATTGGCAGGCATTCCGGCTGCGGTGATTAAAGAAGCGCAAAACCGCTTAAAGATTCTGGAAAAACAGCATCAGGCCAAGCCACTGAGCCCGCAGCATGATCTGTTTGCAATGCCTGAAGTTATGGAGCCTATAGAACGTATCATCGAAATTGAAAAAGAATCGCCTGCACTGGACTTACTCGAAGATATTGATGTAGATAGTTTAACTCCGCGTGAAGCCTTGCAGCAGTTATATGCGCTCAAAGACCTGATCAAACAGCCAAGTTAATTCTCGGTCCTAGACCTCATCTGGCATAGGGTCGATGTCCTGAACATAGCGATGAATGCTGTAATTCATCGGTATGCGACCTTTTTTCAAATTTAACAGCCCTATATATAACAAATATCAATAAAAGGAATTGTTAGTTCCCCCTGTTTTTGCCTAAAATACAGCATTCGTAATTAGAACCATATTTTTTAGGTAGCTGTCGCCATGACCTTCGTTGTCACTGAAAATTGTATTAAATGTAAATATCAAGACTGTGTTGAAGTTTGCCCTGTAGACTGTTTCTATGAAGGTCCTAACTTCCTTGTGATTAACCCGGACGAATGTATCGACTGTGCGTTATGCGAACCTGAATGTCCGGCAAATGCAATTTTCTCTGAAGATGAATTACCAGAAGGTCAGGAAGTCTTTATTGAACTGAATGCTGACCTGTCACAAAAATGGCCAAATATCACACAAATTGGTGACCAGCCAGCAGACCGTGAAGAATGGAATGGCAAAGCAGACAAATTACAATACCTTGAAAAGTAATTAGTTTAAACTTTAAAAGATCAGCATTTGCTGATCTTTTTTATACTCAACGCACACATTTCATTGCAATATTCTCCAAATTTCTCCCTATATTTAGTCTAAAATAGCGCTATTTTGTAAATATCTGATTTCTATAAATGAAGAACTTGTTAAAGGGATTATTGAGTCTTTGTATAATTCCTCTTGTTTTTGTGGGCTGTACTACGACTACAAAACAACCTGGACAGGCCACCACACCTGCTGGAAAACGGATTTACATTCCACAAGAACGTGTTCAATACGATCGTAAAGCCCACCCGAAAACTGTGCCTTATGTGTATACCCACTGGGTATCGGCACTGGATAATTTGTCACGCGTGCGTGAATATGAGGTTTTTCTGGAACGTCATGGGGTTGGCAATATCATTCCGAGTTTCGAGTTAATGCGTACTGCACGTGATTGGGCCAAGTGTGGTCGTTCCCAATACATGATTCCAAGCCGTGAATTATGGGCCAATCAGATCCCAACTTTAAAAGTCTTTAAATATCTGGTTGCAGCCAATGTACTGACTGATTTTGAAGTCACATCAGTCTATCGTGACCTGCCTTTGAACCAGTGTGCCGGTGGTGCCAATTCTTCACGCCATCTTTACAACTCTGCGATCGATTTCCGGATTGGGCCTGAATATCCTCAGGCACAAGATTATAGCTATATTGAAAATACCAAGTTCAAATTGTGTCAGTTCTGGGTCCAGCATGGTCAAAGCCTAAATATGGGACTCGGCATGTATGCTTCTGGCCAAATCCACATCGATACCCAAGGTTATCGTACCTGGGGACCGAGTTTAGGCCGTAATTCCTCGATGTGTAATTACTAAGTCATGACAACCACTCTACAAAGTTCATTCAGGACATTGTAGAGCCTAAAAAATCATCACCTATAGAACAATAAATTGCGCTCTGCCGCGAAAAGTTTAAAATGCACGTATCGCAATCGAGGTGCTAAGACTATGCAACAAATGTGGACAGACATTGATCACTACATTGATTCACATTTAATTCCTGAAGACCCTATTCTGAATCAAACTCTTGAGAATACCGCAGCGCACGGTTTTCCTGATCATCTGGCTGTAGCACCGAACCAAGGCATGTTGTTGCAGATGCTAATCCAGATGAACCAATGTAAACGTATACTGGAACTCGGCACATTTGCAGCATATAGCACCATGTGGCTGGCACGTGCCTTGCCGGATGATGGCTATATCCTGACGATTGAAGGACGTGATACCCATGCGGCAATGGGTCAGGAAAATATTGATCGCGCGCAGCTTAAACAGACCGTTGAACTGAAATGCAGCCGTGCAGCAGATGTGCTTAAAGCCCTGCCTGAAGATACGGAAGCTTTCGATTTCATCTTTATTGATGCAGACAAACAGAGTTATCCAGAATATCTGGAACTCAGTTTAAACTTGTCGCACTCAGGTACACTTATTTTTCTGGACAATGTGATTCGTGCGGGTGAAATCATTAATCCGGACAATAGTAAACCAAGTATTGAAGGCATTCGTGACATGTTTAAAGCGCTTCAAAATCATCCACGTATCTTGTCATGCACTGCTTTACAAACGGTTGGCAGCAAAGGACATGATGGTTTTGCACTCGCGATTGTGAAATAAAACAATAAGAACAAAAATCACCCAATTACATATTTATTATAAATAACATTAACTTATAAATATTAACCACAGAGTTATCCACAATATATGAGGATAACTCTGGTTATTTTTAAATCAAGCTGTAACAATTTACGATTAGACTTCGCGCTTAGTTATTTTATGTAATCCTCACTTCGCAACCAGTAAAGGCACTTTAGAATTACGGAAAATAGTGGTGGCAATACTACCAAGGAAAAATTGGTGAATTTTACTGTGACTAAATGCACCCAACACGATCAGCTGAATTCCCAGTTCCTGCTGATAGGTCAAAATATTTTCTGCGACATCGCCATAGCGGTATTGTGGCACCACATCTAAACCGGCCTGATTTAAATATTGCAAAGGCTCATTTAGAATTTCAGCATGATCACCGATATATAACAGATGGCATTGCAATAAGCGCAGCAAATCACTTTCCGCAATCCGTTTCATCATCTTGATACAGGTCGGTGAATATTCATAAGCGAAAATAAATCGTGTCGGTGGCTTAAACTGTTCTCCGACCGTCATCACGGTACAATTGGCACCACGAATAAAATTTTCCACATTGGTGCCAATTGGTTTATTTTTTTCAGCCGAGCGTTCACCGAGCAATCCAATCACCGCAATATCATCAGGCTGCAGGATCTGAAAGCTTTGTTCCAGAAAATCACCTTTTTCCTGAATATGTGTGGTTTGAATGCCATGTTCTGCCAGAATCCGCTCGGAAATGTGTTGCAGCAGGTTATTGCTATAATCCAGCGCGATTTCACTTTGTTTTTGTTCAAGCTCAGCCAGTTCTTTGAGTAACATGGCATTGCTTTCAAAGCCGATCACTCCGCTGATTTCCCCCAGATGATAACTGGCCGGGTAATAATCCAAAACCTGTAACAGGACCAGTTCACGGCCAGTCTGTTTGGCAATCCATGCCGCCGCGTCAGCCAGCGCGTTTATACATGGTGATGAGTCGATGCAGGCGATGACACGTTTCATGTTTAGCCTCTCTTCTATTTATGATAAAAATTTCTTAGTTATTTTTAACTTAGCATAAGCATTCAAAAATGTGCAGCAAAATCTGTAAGGCTTGAATTGAAATATGTTAACTTTTATGTGAACAAATATAGATCAACATATCGATCTATTTGCTGAGTCAGGCTGTTGTATCAAGCAATTGACTTCCAAAAGCTTATTCACGATAGCGAATGAATTGAGCCGGATTACCAGCGACAATCGTGCGTTCCTCAACATTCTTGGTCACCATACTGTTCATTCCCACCACGGCCTGATCTGCGATTTTAATTCCGTCCTTGATACCGACGTGCGCACCCAGCCACACATCCCGCCCGATCTCAATGCCTTGTGAACGTACCGGCTGCTGATAAATCGGCTGCTCCAGATCCATGCCGTGATCAAAGGCATAAAGATGACAATAAGCGGCGATACGTACCTGATCATGCAGTTTAATCCCCACCCGACCACCGTCCAGAATGCAGTGATGATTGATCGCCACTTCATTGCCGATCTCTAGTGGGCCATGTAAGGTGCAATCTGCAGCGATAAAGGTATTATCACCAATAATGATTTTACGTCCCGGCTCCGCAAAAATATGTGCCAGTGGTGAAATAAAACAGTTTTCACCAATCTCAATGGTTTCCATTTCCATCAAGTAAGCCTGATAGTCCTTTTGCCACGCTTCTGCCCAGCTACGATTTTTAGGCTTTAAAGACCAGTACAGCCAAGGCATATAATTCAGGCGATGTTTGTGCTGCTCACGATATTTCAGTAATGGATCTACGTCAGTCATCTGTCGCTTCTTCTATGATTTTGAGCTGTTCGCGGCCACGGGTCACATCTTGAATTTTCAGGGCAAAGGGTTGAATTTGATGTAACTGAAATAAGGCGCTGACCTGCACCCCTTCGGCTGTATATTCTTCCTGATAATCGATTTGCTGCTGATTCAATTCATATTGAAAGATGGCCCACTCATTGAATTGACAGGAAAATTGCACCTTCTTCTTTTCAATCAGTTCAATTTTTTCTGCCAACAACAAACATTGTCCAGCACAACCGCCATAGGCACGTACCAAGCCACCTGTTCCCAGCTTGATCCCGCCATACCAGCGATTGACCAGTACCAGCACATTGGTCAGCTCATTGCCTTCAATGGTCGCCAGTATCGGACGTCCTGCAGTACCTGATGGTTCACCATCATCATTAAAGCGTACCTGATGGCCAATTTTCCAGGCCCAGCATTGATGCGTGGTGCTTGGATCGCGATAGGCCTCCAGAAAATCTTTCACGTCCTGCTCATTTTCAACAGGGGTGGCAAAGGCCTGAAAGCGACTTTTTTTGATGTCTTCCTCGAAACTGACCAGGCTGGCAATGGTAAATGGCATAACTTCAGGCTTTAAACTCTCACTGCTGCAGTATACCTGCTTTGCACAGACAAATAAAAAGCCTCTCCACGGAGAGGCCTGATTTTGATCGATTGTTTTACTCAATTGCTTGGCAAATATTACCGTTCACGCAAGGCTTCTTTGGCTTTATTAAATGGCTTGATCAGATAATCCATCACGGTTTTTGAACCAGTACGAATATCCACGGTGGCCACCATCCCTGGAGTAATATTGAACTCCTGCCCGGCATTATTGCTGAGCTTGTCGCTATCGGTACGGATATACACCCGATAATAAAATTGATCCTGCTTGACTTCATCACGCAAGGTATCCGGTGAAATCATCGCAACTTTACCATTCAACCCACCATAGATCGAATAATCATAAGCTGTAATTTTAACCAATGCTTCCTGATCAGGGCGAATAAAGGCAATATCACGCGGCGAGATTCGTGCTTCAACCAGTAATTTTTCATCCAGTGGCACGATGGTCATCAACTTGCCATTTTGTGGAATCACGCCGCCCAGCGTCATCACATCAATCTCTTTGACGACACCGCGAACCGGTGATTTAAAAACAGTTCGGCTCAAAGTATCCGACTTGCCACGTACCACCTGTTGCTGGGTTTCTACATCAGTATTGGCTTTGGACAATTCTTCCCGCGCATTCACATAATATTGATTACGGATATCATTCATCTGATTACGCAGGTCATTGGCTTCACGTTTTAGACGCAACACTTCAACCTCACTGGCTGCCCCTTTGGCGACCAAGGGAGCGGTCATTTCCAGTTCTTGCTGCACCAGTAACAAAGCCTGTTCCAGGCCTGCAACAGATTCTTGCAAATTGGCTCGACGCGACTGATACAGGGCCGTTTCTTCTTTAACCAATTTGGGGTATTTCAACACTTCTTCAGGAAAGACCAACGGTGCGCCGGTGACTTCCGCACGTAAACGGGCTGAAGTGGCACGTGATGACACTAGCAAGGATTCTGATTCACCGACGTTGGATTCAAAGCGGGTCGGATCAAGCTGGGCCAATACTTGCCCACGCTCGACAATCTCACCTTCTTTGACATTAAGTTTAGTCAAAATACCGCCATCCAGAGACTGACTCACCTGCTCTTTAGAAGATGGAATCACTTTACCCGTACCGGTAGAGACTTCTTCCAAGCTAAATAACCAGGCCCAGATCAGCAATACCAATAAACCAATGCCGACAATCCAGATAATGACACTCGATTTAGGTAAAGGTGGTTCCTGAAAGCTGACTTTGCTTGAACGTTTTAGTTCTTTGAGTTCACTCATGCACTTGCTCCAACAACCCGCTTATTACCACCTTGCGACTGATTTAGGATCTGATCCCGTGGCCCATCCATGACAATCTTGCCATCATTGACCACCAGAATACGATCCACTAGTTCCAATACCGCACGGCGATGGGTCGCAACTACCATGGTACGATGGGTTAAATACCCTTTAAGATGATCAATCAACTGTTTTTCTGACACATCATCAATGGCGGCAGTCGGTTCATCCAGCAGCAAAATTTTTGGCTGACGGATCAACAGTCGCGCCAATAACAAAGCTTGACGCTGCCCGCCAGAGAAGCCGACACCGCCCTCTAAAATGATATGATCCAGCCCTTCTTTTTTCTCCTGTACAAATCCCAGTGCACCGGTAATTTGTAAGGCTTCCAGAATTTGCTGATCGGTGGCCAAAGGTGCACCCAAAGTCAGGTTTTCACGAATTGAACCATAAGATAACTGCGAGTTCTGATTTAGCAAACTCATATCACGCCGCACATCTGACGGATCAATCAGGGTCAGATCAATCCCATCCAGCTTGACCTTGCCCTGTAACGGTGTCTGCATCCCAGACAAGAGCTGCAACAAGGTCGATTTTCCTGCACCATTACGGCTCAGAATTGCAATTTTCTCCCCGGGCTTGATCTCTAGCTTGGGAATCATCAAACTCGGTTTCGGATCATCATCGCCATATTTGAACACCACACCGTTGAGCTCATAATGCCCATCCAGTGCCGGACGATGAATCAGGTGCGAATAATCCGGCTGGTCCACCGGTTTTTTCATGAGTTCATCCAAACCAGCCTTGGCGACTTTAGCCTGTTGCAAGCGACCCAGTACACCCGTAATTTGTGAAATTGGTGCCAGCATGCGTGAAGATAGAATCGAACAGGCCACCAGTGCACCAGTAGTCATATCACCCTCCATAACGGCAAAAGCTCCGACCAGGACCACAATCGCAAAGGTCAGCCCCTGAATTTTTTGCGTCCAGGCCGTCATCAAGCCGACAATTTTACGTTGCTGCATACTGACATCAGCCGAAACTTCATTCATATGGTTCCACTGATTCTGGAAACGCGTTTCAGCCCTGAGCAGCTTGATATCTTCAATTCCTTGCACAGCTTCTACCAGTAAAGCATTACGGATGGCCGATTCACGCATGCCCAACTGGGCCAGTTCTGCCAGTTTTTTCTGTGCCAGAATTCCCGGCAGAATCATTAAAGGCACAACGAGTAACATGACCCAGAACAAATTGCCACCGATCACCCAGAAGATGCCCAAGAACAGGAAGAAGAATGGCAGATCGGCAATTGCTGTGACTGTGGTTGAAGTCACCAGTTCGCGGACGCCTTCCAGCTCGCGAATTTGTGAAATAAAGGTTCCTGTCGATTTGGAACGTTCACTGTTTTTGATACGTAATGAATGACCAAACACCCGGTCAGAAATTTTTAAATCCGCGCGTTTACCAATAATGTCTGACAGATAGATCCGCGAGACACGTAAAACAAACTCAAAAATCGCGGCGATCAGTACACCACCGGCCAACACCCATAACGTCGGAATAGATTGTGATGGAATGACACGGTCATAGACATTCATCGAGAAGACTATCGTGGCCAGTGCCAGAATATTGGCAATTAAAGATGCAAACATCACATCGATATAACGCTTCCAGTCATTCAGGACAATCGACCAGAACCAGTTTTTTTCAAAAGGTTTGATATATTCATCAACACGTGCATCCGGAACTGAAGATTCAGGACGCAGTACATAAAGATGCTTTACGCCAGTATCTAATTGTTCAACTGTAAAGCTTTGAGATAAACCTTCATCACCACTGAGCTGAATGCTGACATTCCCCTGCGTATCAATGCGTTCGATCACCCCCACATCACCACTATCGAATTCAACCAGCAAAGGTAAACGCCATGGATTCAGCAGGCTGCGCTCAAATTTATTTTTACGGACATTTAAACCCATCTGACGACTGACAATCTTGAGCATGTCATCGATGTCATGATGCTGGTTCCAATCCAGTTGCAGGCGAATTAGCTCCTCAGAAGGCTCAATCCGGTAATGCCGAGCAATATTTAAAACTGCCTGAAGCCAAGGTTGATAATTTATTATTGTAGTACTCATGGCTGAACTTCAAACCCCTGAATAGAAATGCTGTTAAGCGCGTAAATATCCCGTGTACGGCCCGTGACCTGAATGTACTGTACGATCGCCGAATAAATATCATAGCGTGCCGATTCAATTTCCTGTGCGGCACTATGAATGGCTTGCTCTGCATTCAGCAAATCCACCACGGTTCGGGTACCCAATTTATATTGTTCTTGATACAGCTCTTTGGTGCGTACCGTGGTTGCGCGGCGCTGGGATAAAACCGCCATTTGTTTTTTTTATTTTCAATCTGTTCTCGGATCAAGCGCACCTGATCCAGCACATCCAGATAGACCGTATTGACCTGTGCTCGTGCAGCTTCTTCGGCATAGCTTGCGGCACGGGTCTGTGAACGCGTTGCACCACCCTGATACAAATTACTGCTGGCTTCAATCATGACTGAATTATAAAAACCATCATCTTCATTATTATTTGGATTCCGTCCATTCATCGCCTGACTTAGACTGCCTTTAACACTAATAGTCGGATAAGGACTTAATCGCGCCTGATCTTTTTGCAAACGGGCAACATTGACCCCGGCATGGGCCAGAATCATGTTCGGAATCTGGGTAAATTCCGGATCCTGATAAAGATCGGCCTGTGCCACAATACGATCAGGAATATCCCATTCAACAGTGGATACATCAAATCCTAGCAAGGTACGCAAGCGTTGTTGATATTGTCTGAGCTGGGTCTGCTGTACAATCAGATTCGATTGCGCTGCTTCCAGATTGGACTGGGCCTGAATCGGGTCGGCCTGACTGCTGATTCCGGCGCGGGCACGCAAATTGGCAATTTCTGCAATCCGTCCAATGCCCTGAATCTGCTGTTGGGCAATCTGGGTGATTTGCTGATAACGTTTGATATTCACTATTGCATCTGCTACTTCAAATGCAATCTGATCCAAACTAACCAGCGCTCTTGCCTGTTCTTCTGCCAAGCGGGCTTCTTCCACACTGATATTGGTTTTAATTTTGCCAAAGTCATACAGCATCTGGGTGGCATTCAAAGAAACGATTTGTCGTCCACGTTCACCTGAAGTGAGATCCCCTGTCCCGATACCACCGGACACCTGCGGATAATAACCCGCTCTCGCTACATCAATATTGGCTGCCTGCGCAGATAATGTCGAAATACTCTGGGTGATTTCAGGACGTCGTTGCACTGCCCGGTGTACGGCTTCCACCAGATTCATTTTTTGTGGAATGCCACCTGTGATCGTAGGACTTAAAGCTGACTGTCCTGACTGTGGTCGGGTAATTTACGGCAGCTCAGCTACTTTTGATGTATCTAATGAATAATGACCAAGCGACGTGATATCAATGCTATGCGCTGACCGTGTCGGTTTGGGTGCAATCAGCTGGCTCAAGCCATTCTTGAGATTGGAAAAATAATGGGGTGAGTTTTCTGCATGCGCCAAAGACACAGATAAAGGCAAAAGAAGAAGTATCAATCTCTTTCTTTTTTGATCTGTTTTCCCCTGATTTTTTTTAAAGTGTTCTGCCCTAAATCGCATAATTATGTAATGTTTCTTGTTTTAGCCTAACAATATATCAAATCCTTTTAAAAGAAATCTTTTTCACTTTGATTTGAGCAAAAAAAACCCTGCATCCGACAACTTGCGTCTGATGCAGGGTTTTTATATAAAGCAGGATTATTTAAACAGTGAAATCATCACCCAGATAAACTTTTCTCACAGTCTCATTTGCCAGAATTTCTTCTGGTGTGCCTTCAGCAAGCAATGCGCCTTCACTGACAATATAGGCATGCTCACAAATCGCCAGCGTTTCACGCACGTTATGATCGGTAATCAGTACCCCAATTCCGCGATCTTTCAAGGTCGTAATAATATCCTTAATATCTCCGACCGAAATCGGATCGACACCGGCAAAAGGTTCATCGAGTAGCATAAATTTTGGATCAGCCGCGAGTGCACGCGCAATCTCGGCACGACGTCGCTCCCCACCGGATACACTCATACCCAAGGAATCTTTGATATGGGTGATTTTAAAGTCTGCCAGTAGCTCCGCCAGACGTTGCTGACGTTGTGCCTTGGTCATATCTTTACGGGTTTCCAGAATCGCCATAATATTTTCGGAAATTGTCAGTTTTCGGAAAATCGAAGCTTCCTGCGGCAAATAACCAATTCCCTTACGTGCCCGTTCATGCATTGCGAGGTCGGAAAGATCTAGATCATCGAGATAGATTTCCCCCTTATCCATCCGCACCAGACCGACCACCATATAGAAACTGGTGGTTTTACCGGCGCCATTTGGTCCCAGCAACCCAACAATCTGGCCACTTTCCATGCTGAACGACACATCTTTCACTACCCAGCGTTTATTATAGTTTTTCGCCAGATGCTTAATGGTTAAGGTTTGAACCTGCTGCGATTGCTCCATTAATCACGCGCTCCCGGGAAGGATGTTGAACTAGAGGGTGGAATCACGATTTGTACACGGCCAGACGATGAACCGGTTTTGTTTGGTGTTCCGGTAGCTTCGATATCGCCTTTGTTCATGCTGTATTTTAAAGTCGCACCACGAATACTAGCACCGTCCTGTTGCAGGAAGGCATTACCTGACAAGGTAATAATCCCGGTTTCAGCATTGTAGACAATTTTCTGCGCCTGACCTTTGGCAAGACCTTTGGCCGGATCCACTTTTTGCTGGAACTGTGCCGGGCTGCCAGTAGCCGTAATCAGGCTGATCTGGCGCTTATTGTTCAGATTGGCCACAATCGAATTGGCTTGCAGCTTCATGGTGCCCTGTTCAATGATAACGTTGCCCGAATACGTCGTCACACCCGTCCGCTCATTGAAAGTCGCCCGGTCAGCCAGCAAAGTGATTGGCTGGTTACGGTCAGATGGCAGTGCAAAAGCAGCGATTGAACCGAGTCCAACCACAGTCGCCAGCGTCATACGCTTCAGGAAAGTGTGCATCATTTTGGCTTTAGGAGTTTGGTTCATACTTTCCTCGAATATTAAAGAATTCGTATTGACCATCATTAAGATTGGCTTTAAGACCCTGGCTGACGAATTCAGCCTGTGGAGATTCCACAATCACTGTCTTGTCTGTTTCAATTTCACGTGTTTTCGGAAAAGCAGTCAGTTCTTCAGTACGAAACTGCATTTTTCCATTTTGCATGATTTTGGTGGCGAGCACTTCTTGAGAGAGTACAACTTTTGTATTGTCATCATAACCATGCGCCATTTTGGCAAAGAAAGTCGCATCGACTTTACCATTGTCATAGGTCGATGCTCGCAGATTTTCCAGCTTTGAGGTTTCTAGCTGCAGGTTCTGCTCGAGTCGGTCCACTTGGGCACGAACCGACACCTGGCCAGCTTCATCCGTCTGGGTTAAGTTAATATTTTGAGCGGAATAGGTCATGCTGCGCGCAGAATCTGCCTGCAGCTTGTTGCCCTTGCCGCTGTAATAGTAATAACCACCACTTATTGCGGCAATAATCACAGCCGTAATATATAAAACTTTAGTATCCATAAGCGGTGTACTTAATCCAAAAGATATGACTTATTAATAAGGCGCACGAGTATATTTTTCAAGTAACTCTTGGTATACGCCTTTGGACATCAGCAGCATATCGCAGATTTCACGTACTGCACCACGGCCACCCAGCGCCTGAGTCACCAGATCTGCACGGCGACGAACTTCGATATGACCATTCGGCACGGTCACTTTCATGCCAGCAATGGCAAAAGCAGACAGATCAGGCCAGTCATCGCCCATATATAAGCAATCTTCAGGGTCGATATTGAGCTGTGCACATGCTTCACGTAGTGCTGTGCCTTTATCTTCACGGCCCTGATAGACCAGATCCACACCCAGGTCAGACATCCGTTTTTCGACAATATTACTTTTACGGCCAGTGATAATAATCACCTTGATTCCAGCCTGCTGAACCAGTTTCATACCTAGACCATCGCGGATATCGAATGATTTGATTTCATCACCAGTATTGGTCAGCGTTACAAAGCCGTCACTTAAAATACCATCTACATCAAGCACTAATGCTGCAATATGACGTGCCTGCTCTAATAATACATAAGATGCCATTTATTAATTTACCCCAGCCTGAATCAGGTCATGCATACTAATCACACCAATCACTTTATTGGCCTCATCAACCACTACAAACTGGTTGATTTTACGTTCATTCATACGTTCCAGCGCCACGACTGCACGTGCTTCCTGAGAAATCGTAAGCGGATTCTTGGTCATCACGTCCTGAATTGCCAGATTGACATCAAAACCTTGCTGTTTATCAATTAAACGACGCAAGTCACCATCGGTAAAAATTCCCAGCAAGACATCATTTGCATCTACGACCGTGGTCAATCCCAGACGTTTGTTGGAAATTTCATACAATACTTTGTTCATGGCGGTATCTGGTGAAACTTTAGGTAAATCATCACCCGTACGCATCAGATGTTTTACATGTAATAACAGGCGCTTACCCAAAGCTCCGGCGGGATGCGAGCGGGCGAAATCATCTGAAGTAAAACCACGCGCATCCAGTAACGCCACCGCCAAAGCATCGCCTAAGGCCAAGGTGGCAGTCGTTGATGAGGTGGGTGCCAACCCGAGCGGACAGGCTTCCTGAATATTACCCAGGGTCAAAGCCACATCGGCATTTTGTGGCATTGGGCCACGCTCATCGCCGCTAATGGTAATTAAAGGAATTTCAAGATGTTTGATGAGTGGCATCAGCATCATGATCTCATCACTCTTGCCTGAGTTTGAAATCGCAATCAGCACATCACCCGCGACCAGCATGCCCAAGTCACCATGACCGGCTTCACCCGGATGCATAAAGAATGAGGGTGTTCCGGTCGAAGCAAAGGTCGCCGCCATTTTACGGCCAATATGACCTGATTTGCCCATTCCGGTAATCACCAGACGACCAGTACACTGTAGAATAATTTCACAGGCCCGGCTAAAACGGCCATCAATCTGTGTGGCTAAAATCTGTAATGCATTTTCTTCGATGCGCAGTGTTTCAAGTGCGACTTTCTGAAAATCGAGTTGATTCGCTGTTTTTTGTGAATTCAAAGCCTGTTTACCTACGTTAAGGACAGAGAAAAACTCTCATTTGATGGGCAAAATTTTCGCAATTTTAGCATAGCTATGCAATTGCAAGCTTTCTAAATGTAGAAGATTCGACAGATTTTTAATATATCTTGATTGTATGTGACTTACGCAGTCTGGTATCTCCATCTCTACATTCGCTTCATTTTTGACGCTGTAAAAGGCGCTTGTTTTTATTTTTTAGGGGAACGCGCTTACGCTATCCAAAATAGGTTTGGTTCAAATCAGACCAGACTCATTCAAATATAATTTAATCATACTGGCAAACATTACCTCTGAAAATGTAAGCTCAATATCGCTATTTCACTTCCTGAACCTCTTCTTTCTAAATCACTCTCGTTGCCTAACTATCCTAAATAACTGAGGCTTTTTGCGCTTTTATCTTTATGAATAATTATGCTTAGGTTAAGATGATTCATCCTTTTATTTGAAGTCTTTTGAACAGCTATGCAACCATTTGTTCTATATAACTCAGAGCAACGCAAAAAAGTAGAATTCGTACCTCGTGTTGAAGGTCAAATTGATCTGTATGTCTGTGGTATGACGGTTTATGACTACTGTCATATTGGACATGCACGTACAGTGGTTGCATTTGACTATATTATCCGTTTCCTGCGTAGCCAAGGCTGGAAGGTCAAATATGTGCGCAATATTACGGATATTGACGACAAAATTATTAAACGTGCCAATGAAAATGGCGAAAGTATCTCAGAATTAACAGGTCGCTTTATTGATGCGATGAATGAAGACTTTGCCAAACTGGGCTGCCTTGCACCTGATGTAGCACCTAAAGCCACAGATTACATCGATCAGATGCAGGATATGATCAGCAACCTGGTCGACAAAGGTACGGCTTATCCATCCAATAATGGTGATGTCTACTTTGAGGTCGAGAAGTTTGCCAAATATGGTCGTCTTTCTGGCCGTAAACTGGAAGATATGCAAGCGGGTGCGTCTGAACGTGTCGATGTCGAAGTTGAAAAGAAACATCCATTTGACTTTGTACTGTGGAAACATGCCAAGGAAAATGAACCGTCATGGGCTTCCCCTTGGGGTAATGGCCGTCCGGGTTGGCATATTGAATGTTCAGCAATGTCGACCTGCTGCCTAGGCAATCATTTCGATATTCATGGCGGCGGTGCTGATTTGACCTTCCCGCACCATGAAAATGAAATTGCACAATCTGAAGCTTCTACTGGTGAACAGTATGTCAATTACTGGATGCATGCCGGATTTATTAATGTCGATGGCGAGAAAATGTCGAAGTCTTTAGGCAATTTCTTCACTATTCGCGACGTGATTGAAAAATTCCATCCGGAAGTGGTGCGTTATTTCATTGTTTCTTCCCATTATCGTAGCCCGGTGAATTACTCGGATGTTGCTTTAAAAGAAGCAAAAAATACCTTATCTCGTTTCTATCACTCGTTTAAAACCTATCAGGCGGTTTATGGTGATCATCTGATTGAAACTCTGGATGAGGCTTTTGTTGAACGTTTTAATACCGCTATGTGTGATGATTTCAATACGCCTGAAGCGATTGCGGTATTGTTCGAAATCAATAAAGAGCTGAATCGTGCGGTGAAAGAAGAAAATGCGGAACAGGCAGCGATTTATTATGCAACTTTGCGTTACCTGACCAATATTCTCGGTCTGGTACGGCAAGACGTAGAAGAGTTCCTCAAGTCTGACATTGGTCAGGAAGCATTGGGACTATCACCTGAACAAATTGAAGATTTGATTCAACAGCGTCAGGATGCCAAGAAAGCCAAAGAATTCGCACGCGCAGACGAAATCCGTCAATCTTTACTTGATCAAGGTGTTGTTCTTGAGGATACCCGTCAAGGTACAGTTTGGCGCCGTGCTGATTAATTAATCAAACAGATTTATAGAGAGTTGACACTGCTGTGGAATTCTCTATAATTCACCTCATTGCGGGAATAGCTCAGTTGGTAGAGCATAACCTTGCCAAGGTTGGGGTCGGGAGTTCGAGTCTCCTTTCCCGCTCCAGAATACGAAAAACCCTTATCGAAAGATAAGGGTTTTTTTATTGTGTTTGAAAAAAATTTATTAATAAAATGTATATCTCAAATCACTTATTCATCCTCTTTTACCCTGACAATTTTTTTGGGTTATTCATGACAAAGTGCTATTGTGGATAAACTTTAAAACTTTCAATCCCTTTCATAACGATATCGTTTCATGACTTATAAATTAAATGCTCGTCATCTAATTCTAGATCTTTTATATGCCTCTAAAAACTCCACCCTGTCTATTAAGCGGATATTAACTGCTGCTGAATTATTGGGTATATCTGACAATGGTATCCGTGTCGCTGTGGCCCGATTAAATCAGGAAAATGTGATTCAAGCTGTAGAGCGCGGCGTATATCAATTGCTAGAGAAAAAATTCGATACTTCTTTTATCAGCTTAAACAAACACCCTGATATGCAAACGGCGACCACATGGAACGGAAAATATGTATTGGTCTATACCGGCACTTTGGGACGTGTAGACCGTACTGCCTTATCTAAAAGAGAAAAAGCGCTGCGTTATTATGGTTTTCAGGAACTAGAGCAAAATGTTTTTATTCGTCCCGATAATTTAACGCTAAACCTAAGTCCATTAAAAACAGCTGTAATCCAGTTTGGATTAGATCCTGACGCACGTTTTTTCCAAGTCAGTCAACTGGAAAGTGAAACCGAAGTTCGTGATTTATGGGATATCGAAGAGCTACATCAGACCTATCATGCAGTACAGCATGCTATCAACGACTGGTTTGAGAATTACCAGAATCTGACTTTAGCAGAGGCTGCAAAAAGTGCCTTTTATCTAGGTAAATCTGCCCTATTTAGTTTGCGTGCTGACCCCTTACTTCCTGCAGAATGGATAGACACAGATGCTCGACAACAATTTGAGCTCGCAGTCCGCAAAATAGAAAAACAGGGTCAACTTTTATGGCAACACTATTTTAAAGACCAAGGGGTCTAATTTATTTCTTTTTTATACACAAAAATGAATTGACTGTAATATTTCATCCAAATATATTGAATAAAGCAATAAGAACTAAATATAGGCAGAAGAATGAACAGAAAGGTCAGTGTCACAGAACTTTTTAGTCGTGACGAAATTAAAGAACTCACCACGACCTCAGACTTACACGGTGCCTGGGCAGTAGGTTCAACCTGGACCGTAATTGTCATGACCTTTGGTACGGTTGCCTATAGCTGGGAATATTTACCTACATGGGGAAAAATCCTGATATGTGCATTGGCATTGGCTATTCTTGCTGGACGCCAGCTTGCGATGGCTATTTTGATGCATGATGCCTCGCACCATAGCCTGTTCAAAACCAAATGGTTAAATACCCATCTGACTGATTGGCTCTGTGCACGCCCGATCTGGAATGATGTCAGCAAATACCGTCCTTATCACCTGAAACATCATGCTAAAACCTCGCAGCCAGATGATCCTGACTTGGGGTTGGTAAAAAACTTTCCCATTACGCAAAGCTCACTATTCAGGAAATTCTTCCGTGACCTGAATGGGCAATCGGGGCTTAAATTTCTCGCTGGTCGAGTATTAATGGATCTGGAATTGCTGGAATGGAGTGTTTCCAATGACCCCAAGCCAATTCCGCATGGTGATCGCAGCAATTTAGAGTTAGCGAAAAACTTGCTTAAAAATAGTTCTGGTATGTTAATTTCAAATGCAGCAATTTTTTCTGCTCTGTGGGCCAGCGGCCATCCTAAAATGTATTTATTATGGCCTCTCGCCTATATCACTCCATTTCCTTTGTTCATCCGCATCCGCGCTATGGCTGAGCATGCGGGCCTAGAAACCAGTCATTCCGCCCTTAGCAATACCCGCACCACCCGTGCAGACTGGCTGGCACGTGCTTTGGTTGCCCCGATTCATGTGAACTATCATATTGAACATCATTTAATGGCCTCTGTTCCGCATCAAAAGCTGGCGAAAATGCACCAGATGTTAAGAGAGCGTCAGTATGTCGATGCTCCGCCAAGTTATCTGGATGTGATTCGCTCACTTTTAAAAAAATAATCAACTTTCCCGATGCTTAGATTATTCCACTTCAATGCTGATGGCTTTCGGCATGTGAATGCGGATGTGAGGATTGTCCCCGATGTTCTAGTGGGCAGTCTTCCGCTTCGATCTGCAAGGTCATCTCGGTAATATGATGCTCATGGTGGAGCATCTCAAAGGCCTGATGACGCAGTTTCTGATAATCCACATTCGGCGCAACCAGATGCACAGTCAGCATGACTTTTTTGGAGGTAATTGCCCAAACCTTGAGCTGATGAATGTCCTGAACCCCTTCGAGCGCCAAAAGATCGTGGCGTAATTTTTCAATATCAATTTCATCCGGCACACCTTCAAGCAGAATATTGATGCTCTGTTTCAGCAAAATCCAGGTTCTTGGCAACACCCAAAATCCGATCAATACCGCAATCAGCGTATCCACCCACATCCAGCCAGTCAAATAAATCACTAGTGCTCCAATAATCACGCCTACAGATCCCAGTGCATCACTGAGCACTTCCAGATATGCACCTTTGACATTGAGACTTTCTTGACTGCTGGACACCAGTATTTTCATGGAAATCAGGTTAATGATCAGCCCCAAAACAGCAACAATCATCATGCCAAGGCTCTGGATTTCTGGCGGATAACTCAAACGCTGATAAGCTTCAAACAAAATATAAATCGCAACCACAAACAGCATCACGGCATTAAACAGGGCAGCCAAAATCTCAAAGCGCTGATAACCAAATGTCCGTTTATTGTCTGCCGGTTTTTGCCCAATTTTGATAGCGACTAAAGCGATAGCCAGTGCAGCAGCATCGGTAAACATATGCGCAGCATCAGAAAGTAGGGCCAAACTTTGAGTTAGAAAACCAGCAATCACTTCCACAATTAAAAAAGTCGTGGTTAATGCCAACGCTATTGATAATTTTTTGGCATTTTTTGCAGTCACGGCGACATGACTATGTTCATGATGATGTGAATTCCCCACCGGCCCCTCCCTCCTTCTTATTCAACGAGGACTGTATCCTCAGCATCTTTTCAAGTTTTGTTCTGATTCATATTACGCTTGAATTTTACCTATTTAAGTAGGTTTTTTATGAACTGTTTTATCAGTCGACATTAGATTAAAGTTTTAGCTTTTTCATGTTCTGCCAGCCAGGCCTGTACCGAAGCACGCTTAAAATTACGCTCGACATATTCTATTATTTTCACAGGAAGTTTCACCTGATGGCTCAACAAACGATGCAACATAAAGGCCAGATCAAAGTCTGCAATTGACCAGTGTTCAGTCAACCATATGTCCTCCAGCATATATTCTGCCACATTCACCAAGCGCTGAATTTCTTCAGTGATCGAAGCTGTAAGAGGTATAGACATTTTTGCTAGATGAAATACCGAATCGGAAGGCATCTGCTGGCGGATTTGCATAAAATCGGTTTTGACCAAGGCTTGTATGGCCCGACATTTAGCTCTAGCATAAATTTCCTTAGGATATAAGGCTGGATAATTAGGTGCTGGAAAGGCATCTTCCAAATATTCAGTGATCGCCCATGATTCAAACAGGCTAAAGTTATCTACTATTAAACACGGAACTTTAGCACTTGGACAAATGGCTTGATAAGCCGCAGATTTCTGTTGCTGCTGATCTAAATCAATCACGATTTCCTGAAAATCTAAACCCTTTTCTTTTAAGGCAACATAGACCGACATGGCATAAGGGCTGATTCTATTTTTATCGACATATAAACGTATATTTTGCATATCCTTGATCCTGATGGTCTTGTTATTTTTATTCAGTACGGCAGCCTTACTCTACTCCCTTTCCTATATAAAAGGAAAAATGAACTGCTTCATGTAGCGATCACACGAAAATGTTTACACAGTTGCCGATAGCGCAGCGATGTTCATTATTTTCTATTTTGCACATGATGTGGGGCATAAAGCCTTTTATTTTGCTTTTGATTCACGTTAAATTAAATCATTCTCTTGATATCAAAAAACTATGCTGAACTTAGCCCACCTCTCCGATACCGTGTATGCCATTCAACATTTGGCTTTTGAAGACTTAGGTGCTTGGGAAGATATTTTTTATCAGCTCGGCTTACGTGTGCGTTATTTCGAAGCTGGCATCGATGATCTTACCAAGGCTTTTAAACATCCTGGATTAACAATTATTCTCGGTGGCCCGATTGCAGTCTATGAAACTGAGGATTACCCTTTCTTACAACAAGAAATAGACTTACTTAAAGTTCGACTGGAAAAGAATTTACCGACTTTAGGCATCTGTTTAGGTGCGCAGTTAATTGCTGCTGCATTGAATGCTAAAGTCTATCCCGGAGATGTGAAGGAAATTGGCTGGTCTAAACTCAGTCTTGCTTCTATTGAAAACAATCCACTAAAAGCTCTGGAGGATATTGACGTCCTGCATTGGCATGGTGATACCTTTGACCTACCTGAACAGGTAGAATTACTGGCCAGCTCTGATCTTTATCCAAATCAGGCCTTTCGGGTAGGACAGAATATTCTAGCACTACAATTCCATGCTGAAGTGGCCAGTGAAAGTTTAGAGAAATGGCTGATTGGACATACCTGTGAGTTACGCAAAGCCCAGATCAATATTCCCGCCTTACGGGCGGATCATCAAAGCTATGCGCCCGCGCTTGAACAGGCCGCCAGTTCGGTATTGCTGCATTATTTAGAAAACTTGCAACTTAAATCACCGTAATAAAAAAGCACCCAGTTGGGTGCTTTTTTAATTTGTCATGCTTATTTTTTCGGAGCAGGAACAGAAGCCTCGGTAGTAATGTTCACTGTAATTTTATCGCCCACATTTGGAACATAACCGCCTACCCCAAAGGCTGAACGGTTAAATGAAGTGGTTGCATTGAAACCAATCGTTTGTAATTTGGTCATTGGGTGCACGCCTTGTTTATTTAAAACTGCGTCCAGTACCACAGGTTTAGTGACATCTTTTACGGTTAAGTTACCGGTGATTTTGTATTTGTTTTTGCCTAAAGCCTGAACTTTAGTACTTTTAAAAGTGATATTCGGATATTTGGCAGCATCAAAAAATTCTGCTGTCTTAATATGGTCATCCAGCGCTTTCACATTCGTATTAATGCTTGCAACCGGGATGTTCACATTGACCGAAGAATTCGCAGGTTTTGCATTATCAACATTAATCGTACCCTGGATGTCACTGAAGTTTGCAGATGGTGTAGAGAAACCAAAGTGGCTCCAAGAGAACACCGTTGCTGAATGAGTCGGGTCAATCGTATAGGCCACTGGTTTTGCCATAGAAACTGTTGCTACAGATGCGACCGCCAAGCCTAATGCTAATGTTTTGAAATTCATGTTTTTATCTCACGTTTTGGATGTTATTAAGTGTATAGAATCTGGAACCGTTTACAGCCCTAAAGATAAAACGTTTTGTTGCAGTGATGAAACGATAAAATTGTAAGTTATTTTTTTTAATTTTTGAGCTTTAATCCATACGGTACTGGATGAATCCAGTTTTCTTGGCGACTTTGTTATACAACGCTTGTGCCTGATGATTTGATTCCTGAGTCAGCCAGTAAACCCGGTCGCAATTACGCTGCTGTGCAACCTGATAGACATGTTGAATCAACTTACGCGCCACACCCTTTCCCCGATAGTCAGGATGGGTAAATAGATCCTGCAAATAAGCATATGGTCTTACTGTCCAGCTACTGTTATGTTCGATGACATGCACCATCCCAACGACCTTTCCATCAATCAAGGCCGCAAAACCGTATATTGAATCTAATTCATAATTGGTTAATTTATCCCAGGTATTTTCACTCACCTCATCCGAAATTTGCGTCTGATAAAAGCGTTGATAGTCTTGCCATAAAAATAGCCATTCCGGCTGTGATATTTGCTCTAGAGATTTGATCTGGATCTGGGGCTGTATATTCATGTTTAACCGCTTCTTTGGCTTATTTCTTTAATTTAAGTCGTTTCGATAGTGGTCGCTGAATTTTTATAGCGGCCTAAACCTAGCTTTATCTCATCTGACGTTCATAAGCAACCTGTCAGATGAAAATCATCCGGCATAAAAAAGTCCCAATCAGGGACTTTTCATGCTTTATGTTTAAAGTTTTTCAACCAGAATACGATCAACCTGTTTTAGGCCAGTCGTCTTTTCATGATTTTTACGACGCACTTTAATGATATTTTCTTCGGCTAATTCTGCAGCATTAAATCAACTGCAACCATCGCTTCAAGAGGTAATTCCTGTCCGATCCACTTGAGTTCGCCTGCATCCATTAAAGTAATTTCATCGTTAATTTGTTCATACAAGCTCATGTTCATCTCACTCTTTCATTTCGACTATGGGAGAACTTTCTAACAGTTGCCACATGAAAACAACGCTAAAAAGCAAAAGACGCCCCAAAACTGGAGCGCCTTTTAATAAACCGCCTAATCAGTTGATTATGCAGTAATCTCTTTTACAGCTGCAACCACTGCTTCAGTGGTAATCCCGAAGAACTGGAACAGATCTTTTGCAGGTGCAGATTCACCATAAGTGGTCATACCAATGACACGACCATCAAGACCTACAAATTTCCACCAGTAATCTACATGTGCAGCTTCAACAGCAACACGTGCACGAATATTCGTTGGAAGAACTGCTTCACGATAAGCTGCATCTTGCTTCATGAATTCTTCAGCACATGGCATAGACACTACGCGCACGCCTTCAAGCTGTGCATAAGCTTCCATTGCAAGAGATACTTCAGAACCAGTAGCAATAATGATGGCTTTCAATTCACCTTTTTCTTCAGCCAGTACATAACCACCTTTCGCAGCGCTCTCAATTTGAGCTTGAGTACGGTTTTGGAATGGCAAGTTCTGACGAGAGAAGATCAATGCAGTTGGACCTTCGGCACGCGTTAATGCAGATTTCCAAGAAATTGCTGCTTCAACAGTGTCACATGGACGCCACGTATTCAGGTTTGGTGTACCACGAAGTGATGCGATCTGTTCAACAGGTTGGTGCGTTGGACCATCTTCACCCAGACCAATTGAGTCATGCGTATAAACGTGGATTACACGCTGTTTCATTAATGCTGACATACGTACGGCATTACGTGCATATTCCATAAACATCAGGAATGTTGCTACATAAGGGATGAACCCGCCATGCAGTGCAACACCATTCGCGATTGCAGTCATACCGAATTCACGTACGCCATAGTGTACGTAGTTACCTGCCGGATTGTCCTGTACGCCTTGCGCGCCTTTCCAAAGGGTCAGGTTAGAACCTGCAAGATCCGCAGAACCACCTAGAACTTCTGGCAATAATGGAACAAGTGCTTGCAATGCATTTTGGCTCGCTTTACGCGTTGCGATCGTTTCAGCTTTGGCATTCACTTCTGCAATATAAGCATCCGCTTTTGCAACGAAGTCAGCCGGTAATTCACCAGATAAACGACGTTTAAGCTCAGCTGCTTCAGTTGGATATTTTGCAGCATAAGCAGCAAATGTTTCGTTCCAAGCTGCTTCTGATTCAGCACCTTTGGCTTTCGCATCCCAAGCTGCATAAACATCTTCAGGAATTACAAATGCTTCATCAGTCCAGCCTAGTGCTTCACGAGTCAAGACGATTTCGTCATGACCGAGTGGTGCACCATGACTGTCTTCTTTACCTTGCTTGTTTGGTGAACCCAAACCAATCACGGTTTTACAGATAATGATGGTTGGTTTAGCAGTTTCAGCTTTCGCCTCAACAGTTGCCTGACGGATTGCATCTGCATCGTGACCATCAACTTTAATCACTTGCCAGCCGTACGCCAAGAAGCGTTGTTCTGTATCGTCAGAGAACCAGCCTTCCACTTCGCCATCAATCGAGATGCCATTGTCGTCATAGTAAGCAATCAATTTGCCCAGACCCAATGTACCCGCCAAAGAACATGCTTCGTGAGAAACACCTTCCATCAAACAGCCATCGCCGAGGAAGCAATAAGTGAAGTGATCTACAACTTGGATGTCGTCTTTGTTGAATTGCGCAGCTAGAGTTTTTTCAGCCAGTGCAAAACCGACAGCATTCGCGATGCCTTGACCTAAAGGACCAGTCGTCGTTTCAATCCCTGGTGCATAGCCCAACTCCGGGTGACCAGGTGTTTTAGAATGAAGTTGACGGAATGCTTTAAGATCTTCAATCGAAAGATCGTAGCCCGTTAAATGAAGAAGCGCATATTGAAGCATAGAGCCATGGCCATTTGATAATACAAAACGGTCACGGTTTGCCCAATTCGGGTTGGTCGGGTTGTGGTTCATGAATTCACGCCAAACCACATCAGCGATATCTGCCATCCCCATTGGAGCACCTGGATGTCCTGAGTTTGCTTTTTGCACAGCATCCATTGCCAATACACGAATTGCGTTTGCAATACGACGTTCATTAAGCGGGGTTGTCATAAATCAGAGTCCAAAATATTCAGAAATAGGAAATGATGAAAAGACTTTCAAAACTGCTGTCTATTGTCTTAAAAAAACAGCGAGGGGTAAAGACTAACCAACAATATTTATCAGTTTATTGAGTGTCTCTTGCCTTATCGTACAATTATTCCACATTTCTTCTTCGGCTTCGGTTCTCTGTGCTGATTTTCAGATTGAATTATCCTTCATTTCAAAAGCGACTTTAGTTTCTGTATCTGGATTCCAAGCTGATAAACAGGATTGAATTTATGCTGATTTTGTTTCTATTTCATATGTCTCACACTATTATTTTTGAAGAAAATTTATATGACTCTCTGATCTATTCATAATGTAATTTGTATTAAATTTTATAAAATATTGGCAGGATTGTTTGATATACAGGTGAAAATCTAATTTGCTTAGGCTAATTTCCAACCTCGGTAGACTTATTGTCCCTGACAGTCTTTAGGCAAATAGCGCTGCTGAATATCAGTGGAGTAACATTTGCCACTATGAACGTCAAAAGCAACCGATTTCCCGCGAATCGCAGCATCTACTCCCTGCTCTCCTATCTTGAACTCTATCCGGCATGCGGCATTAATGATCACTTTTTCGATATATTGACCATGCCCACCAATCTCACGTCCGGCATCACAGTGCTGATCCGAAGCAATAAACTGGGTTCGATATGCTCCAGCTTGCTCAAATACTTCGGCCAATTGATTACGTACGATATAAGCTTGATAACTCATAAAAGCCATCGTTACTAAAATCGCGATAATGATGAGCACGATCAGCACTTCAATCAGGGTAAATGCCTTTTGATACATGATTTCTGATCTCCGTACAGTCTTGCTCCAAGAAGTCCATAGCAAAAGATGTCGTCATTCCTAACCAGCTAATGTGGAAGACTTAGCGCTAATATGAAGACACGCTTGAACATCAGCAAGACAGTTGGTCGCAAGGCGCACAGCCTGAATCCACTTTATTGATGTAATGATCACTTGCTTAAGTAAATTTTGAATTTTGAGCTTTGTATTTTTTCTAGCGTCTATTTTTTTAAAATTTAATCAGAAATCTAAGCATTTAATTTTCTGGCTGTCTGATTGATTAAAATATTGTTGCTTCATATTCCCCAATCAATAATGCTGCCTAAATAGACATATCAATTTTTTTAATTCTATTAATCAATTAAAAACACAATAATTTGAAACAATTTCGACCAATTTTGTCCTGTTAAGCTAGTCCTAGAGCGCAACTCGATGTAACATATCGGGTCTTTAAAATTAACTGTGATAGGACTATGCGCGAGTACGCTGTATTTACTTCGGAATCTGTAAGCGAAGGCCATCCAGATAAAATGGCTGACCAAATCAGTGACGCTATTTTGGATGCAATCTTAAAAGAAGACCCATATGCACGGGTTGCTTGTGAAACGCTTGTAAAAACAGGTGCGGTTGTACTTGCCGGTGAAATCACAACGACAGCAAATGTTGATTTTGAGGCAATTGTACGTCATACCGTAAACGGAATTGGTTATCACCATTCTGATCTTGGTTTTGATGGTTCAACCTGTGCCGTGATCAACATGATTGGTAAACAGTCACCTGAAATTGCTCAGGGTGTAGACCGCCAGAAACCTGAAGATCAGGGTGCCGGTGACCAAGGTTTAATGTTCGGTTATGCAAGCCGCGAAACTGATGTATTAATGCCTGCGCCGATTTCATATGCGCATCGCTTGATGGAAAAGCAGGCTGAATTACGTCGTAATGGCACCTTGCCATGGTTACGCCCAGATGCAAAAAGTCAGGTAACTTTTGCTTATGAAAATGGCGTACCAGTTCGTTTAGATGCAGTCGTTCTTTCAACTCAACATGATCCTGAAATCACTCAAGCAAACCTGAAAGAGGCTGTGATTGAAGAAATCGTGAAGAAAATCATTCCTGCTGACATGTTCCATGCAGACACCAAATTCCACATCAACCCAACGGGTATGTTTGTGATCGGTGGTCCTGTAGGTGACTGTGGTTTGACTGGCCGTAAAATTATCGTAGATACCTACGGCGGTATGGCACGTCACGGCGGTGGTGCTTTCTCTGGTAAAGATCCATCTAAAGTTGACCGCTCTGCTGCGTATGCAGGTCGTTATGTGGCGAAAAACATCGTTGCTGCTGGCTTGGCTGACAAGTGTGAGATTCAGGTGTCTTATGCGATTGGTGTTGCTGAGCCAACTTCAATTTCAATCAATACATTCAATACTGCAAAAGTCTCTGAAGAATTGATTATTGCACTGGTTCGTGAACATTTCGACTTACGTCCATATGGCATTACCCGTATGCTTGACCTGATCCAGCCAATGTATAAGCAAACTGCTGCTTATGGTCACTTCGGTCGTGAAGGTTCAGATACTGCATTTACTTGGGAAAAAACTGACAAAGTGGAAGCGCTTAAAGCCTCTGCTGGTCTATAAGTTTTTCTTAAAAAAAGCCTGCATCATGCGGGCTTTTTTATGTCTTTCATTTCTTCATTTTTAGAATTATCTCTGGCTCATGATGCCAAATATCTAAATACCAAACTTCATACTATAATCTGCATGTCGAATGATAGTTTTGAAGCTCCCCTCTCTGTGAATATCACTATTCCATGAAACTTAAAACAACTTCCGACTGTGCCATTACAGTATAAGTATCGAAAAAAGTTACAGTTAATCAACAAATGTTGATCTATTTGCTAGCATAAATCTAAACAAATGGCTGCTAAATTAGATTGCAGCTCTACAACAACAAAAGGATATTACTCGATGAATAAATTACTGATTGCTTTAGGTTTGGCGACCACTGTTGCCTTAGTCGGCTGTAGTAAAGAAGAAGCGCCTGAAACCGGCGCAACCACAGGTGAGCATTTAGAAAATGCAGCCAATCAAGCCGGTCATGATATGGAAGATGCCAGCCGTGAGGCTGCGGTAGAAACCGAACGAGCAATGGATAATGCCGCGGAAAATACTGCTCAGGCAGCGGACGAAGCAGCTGCTGCAACGTCTAGAGCAGCAGATGCCACTGCGGAAGCAGCACGTAAAGCAACTGCAGCAACAGCTGCGGCAGTTGAGGAAGGTGCCGGAGAAGTTCGGGAAAAAGCTGAAAACTGATTTTAGCATTCAGCTTGATGTTTAAAAGCCTGCGATTGCAGGCTTTTTTATCAGAGATGATTTTAAATATCGAATGATCTAAATTGAAATTGCATTATTTCTTGATGGGATCAATTTTTTATCTAAATGATTCGATAAAATCAGATAAATTGATAAAACTTATCAAGTATTAGAATGACTTAATTGTGATTGAATCGGCAAAACGGGCTGCATTTAAACTGAAATTCAGTAGAATACCAGCCTTTATTTTTAAAATTTAATCTCCCATGTCAGTCATTGTTGCTGCTTCCCAACGGTCGAATATTTCGGTCTGGGCAGCTTTTATTTTGCTTATCATAGGTACAATCGGTGCCTATCAAATCGTAGGCTTAAATCAGGCCCTATTATTTTTGGTTGGTGGTGCACTGGGCATGACCCTGTACCATGCTTCATTTGGTTTTACTTCGAGCTGGCGTGTCTTTATCAAGGAACGTCGCGGCCGTGGTTTACGTGCGCAGATGATTATGCTGGCGCTGGCAGTTTTACTGTTCTTCCCCGCTTTAGGTGCAGGTGAATTGTTCGGCAACCCAGTCAAAGGCAATGTTAACCCTGTTTCCATGTCAGTCATGATTGGTGCCTTTATTTTCGGTATCGGTATGCAACTTGGTGGCGGTTGTGCATCAGGTACGCTGTATACCGTCGGTGGCGGTAGTGCACGTATGCTGGTGACGCTCTTGTTCTTCTGTATCGGGTCTGTGATTGCGACCTCCCACCTTGACTGGTGGTTTGCCCTGCCACATCTTGAGCCTATTTCACTGGTAGAAAGTTTAGGCGTCCTCCCTGGATTGCTGTTGAGCTTTATCGTTTTTGCCATCATTGCTGCGGCGACTGTTTATTTCGAAAAGAAACGTCATGGCAGCCTGGAAATTGAGCCACGCAGTGAATATCAGGGCTGGAAGCGCTTTATTCGTGGTCCATGGCCTTTGATTTGGGGCGGTATTATCCTGACCTTACTCAACTTTGCTACTTTGGCACTGGCAGGTCGTCCTTGGGGCGTGACCTCTGCACTGGCTGTGTGGGGTGCCAAAGGTGCAAGTCTTGTAGGTGTTGATGTAGCTTCTTGGGATTATTGGCAAAGAGCAGGCAATGCCAAAGCACTGGCAGAATCATTATGGTTTGATATTACCTCAATGATGAACTTCGGTATCATGCTGGGTGCTTTGTTGGCAGCAAGTTTGGCAGGTAAATTTGCGCCGAATTTCAATATTCCAAAACGTTCACTGATTGCTGCTGTTGTAGGTGGCATAATGCTGGGCTACGGCGCACGCTTAGCTTATGGGTGTAATATCGGCGCATATTTCAGTGGGATTGCGTCGGGTAGTCTGCATGGCTGGTTATGGCTGGTCTTCGCTTTTATTGGTAACGGGATCGGGGTAAAAC
The DNA here is from genome assembly GCF_001878775.1 of Acinetobacter sp. AR2-3. Lineage (NCBI taxonomy): Bacteria > Pseudomonadati > Pseudomonadota > Gammaproteobacteria > Moraxellales > Moraxellaceae > Acinetobacter > Acinetobacter sp. AR2-3. The sequence continues at coordinate 18,610 of NZ_MJIQ01000048.1, read as the reverse complement.
TTCGTCCGATTTTCTTCTCGGATGAAAAACCGCAGTCTGAAAAACTGACCGGTTGCTAATGCTTAAAATCAAAAAAGCCCATCTGTGATGGGCTTTTTTCTGGCTTTAGGATTTACAGCGCAGCTTTTAAATTACAGCCATAACCCATGGTCTGCTGAACCTGACGATAAGTCGTATAACGATCCAGAATAAAGGTATAAAAATGATCAGCATCAGAGAAATTAGCTTTTAAATTTTCATTCTTTGCATTGGGCAATTTAATGTCATCGACCAGTTCCAGATTGTAATGTCCCAAACGGAACATATCGGCAAAATAACTATTCATCATATCGCAATAGGCGATTTTACTAGGTTTTAATGCGGTACTGCTAACGAGATGCTGGTTCAAGCTTTGCAGATTATTGACATCTAAAGGAAACTGGTGTGCGAAAGCAATGCTTTCGACTTTCTTAAATTTCTGAAAGTCTTGGGCTAACTGGACATTGAGTGCATCAAAACGTTGCTGCAGTTCCTGTGCGGTCTGAACCTGATATTTGGCTGGATCTACGACCGGTTTTTGTGGTTGTTCCGAACATGCAGTTAATCCAGTGAGCAGCGCTAATGACGTTAGCCATACCTTCATGTTTATACACTCAATTTAAATATACCAATGCTTATTATGCCTGAAAGCAGCTTGATGTACTGTTTAAAGTAATTTCTCATTCATATAACGCCAGTAGCGCTTTGGCACATATTGAATATGCAATTTCATGTTCTTGCGCGCCTGAATATTCACACTGTTAAAATAGTCTTTCCAGAGCTGATCATATAGCAGCTCTTGATCATCCAGTTCAATACTGAATGATTGACTATGACCAATCCGGATTTGTGGATCGATTATTTCAGCGTTCATCTCGACCTGATGCATCTGCCTTAAATCATAATAAATACCGTAATTACGCTGCTCGTCATAAATCAGCCAGCTTTGATCCTGATAACGCTCCTGAAAATGTCGGGAAATAATCGGCAAGACATTAAAATCCGGTCTGACCAGACTCAGAAACAAACCATCTTTGGCTTTTTTAAAGCGTACAAAAGCCTCCATACGATGCTTTTCCCGCCCCACTTGCTTGGCCCATTGCGACATGCCGATCACCGCAGTATGACCATAATCTTTATCGACTGGACGCTGGTTTTGAAAGACATAGACTGCAAAATCAAAAAGAGTCTGGAACGCTGCTTCCTGCTCTGACAAAAACGTATAGTAAAAAGCACGCAAACTGCTGGAAGATACTTTCTGCTTTAATCCCTGCCACACCCGCTGCCCATGCTGATCATTAGAGGCCACATGGATAAATTCATCAAATAAACCTGTTTGTGCTTGAGGATTGGCCGTCACTATCACGTTAAATTCTTTAAACTCGAAAGCACGAAATACACAACTGAGCAGACCAGTCATGCTGCCATCAAAACAGTAACTTGCCACTAGAAACCCAATCCTAATTGAGGTGAAAGTTGCTGCTGATATTTGGATTGTCCTGACATCAAAATTTGCTGGCGAATCTGATGGGACTGCTGATCTTTCTTAAATTTCGGTGTATCTGCACAGCGGATAAAATGCTGCGCCCGGTTATAAGCCACGCCCATGCGTTTTAGCTGGTCAATATGAATCTGTCCAAAACGGCGGGCCTGTACAATTTTCTGGGCAGAACGTACACCTATACCGGGTACCCGTAGAATCATTTTATAGTCGGCACGGTTAATATCGACTGGAAAGGCTTCAGGATGACGCAAGGCCCAACTGAGTTTGGGATCAATATCCAGCTCCAGATTCGGATGCTGCTCATCGACAATTTCATCAGCAGCAAAGCCATAAAAACGCATCAGCCAGTCGGATTGATACAGACGATTTTCTCTTAATAAGGGCGGTGCTGAACCGATGGCGGGTAAGGCTTTATCTTCAGGATTAATCGGGATATAACCAGAGAAATACACCCTTTTCAGCTTGAATTCCTTGTAATGCCGATCAGCCATCAAAATAATATCCTGATCGGTTTCACTATGCGCGCCCACCACCATCTGTGTAGTTTGTCCGGCAGGTACAAACTTGGGGACTGACTTGATCAGCTTGCGTTCATCTTTGAGCTGGATCAACCGATCACGCACAATGCCCAAGTCTTTTTGTACTTCGGCATGGGTTTTCTCAGGCGCAAATTTTTGCAGTCCCGCTTCCGTTGGCATTTCCAGATTAATACTCATACGGTCGACATACAGTCCGGCTTCGGTAATGATCTCCTGTGATGCACCCGGAATGGTTTTCAGATGGATATAGCCATTAAAGTTTTCTTCGAGTCTAAGTTTTTTGACCACCTGTAGCATCCGCTCCATGGTGTGATCGGCCGATTTAAAAATCCCCGAACTGAGAAACAGCCCCTCAATATAATTACGTCGATAAAAATTCATGGTCAGATCGACGACTTCCTGCACGGTAAATGCTGCACGCTGGACATCATTGGAACGGCGCGAAACACAATAGGAACAGTCAAAAATACAGACATTAGAGAACAGAATTTTCAGCAAGGAAACACAGCGGCCATCTTCGGTATAACTATGACAGATGCCATTCCCAGTATTGCCCACACCCTTGTCTTTATTTTTACGGTTGCTACCACTAGATGAACAAGACACATCATACTTGGCAGCATCGGCTAAAATTTGCAGTTTTTCACGGATACGATCAGACATGAGCTCAGAGAATATGTGACCAAAAAGCTATTATAAAGTGTTCAATTCTAGGCTAATAAAAGTTCTATCTTCTTGACGACATAGCGTGTCGCAAGAAATGTAAATAACACGTAACCCATGCTGCAGTATTTCAAAATAAAATAACCAATATGATTTGCTTAATTTTGTGCTCAAAGGCAAAGTAAAAGCATAACAAGGAGCAAATCTATGTCTTTATTAGAAAATCTCGGAATTAAACATCCTATTTTCTTGGCACCGATGGCAGGTGTCTCTACGCCCGAGCTTGCTGCCGAAGTGTCCAATCAGGGCGGCTTGGGTTCACTGGGTCTGGGGGCCAGCAGTATCGAGGCTGCACGAGAACAGATTTTAAAGACCCAGGAACTGACAGATTGCCCTTTTCAGGTTAATTTTTTCTGTCATGACACTGTTCCTGTAGATGAGGCTGTAGCGCAGGCATGGATTGCACAGTTTAAAGATAAATTTGCCGAATATGGCGCTCAGGCACCAGATCATTTGGAGTGTATTTATCCGAGTTTTAAAGACAATGATGACTTTCTGAATCTGGTATTAGAAATCAAACCGCGAGCAGTCAGCTTTCATTTTGGGATTCCACATCCGCATCAGATTCAAGCCCTAAAACAAGCAGGGATTCTGACCATGGTATCTGCCACCAATTATGCCGAAGCTAAAGCCATTGATGCAGCCGGAATTGATATCATTATTGCGCAGGGTATTGAGGCTGGTGGCCATCGCGGGATTTTCTCGACCAAGTTTGATGCTTCAGTCAAAACCTCCAATCTGGTGAAGCTGATCAAACAGCATTCTTCCTTGCCGATTGTAGCGGCAGGCGGGATTATGACGGGTGAGCAAGCGCGTCAAATGATGGATTTCGGTGCAGATGCCGTGCAACTTGGGACTGCATTTGTGCAGTGTAAATCTTCTAATGCCAATGATGCCTATCGTAAAGCCTTATTTTCCAAGCCACTCACTCAGGTGAGTGCCAGTATTTCCGGTCGTCCTGCACGTGGCATTATTAACCACTGGCATATTGAGGTGGATACACCCGATCGGCTGGATGTTCCCGCTTATCCATATACTTATGATCTGGCCAAGCAATTACATGCTGCTGCTGCCAAACATGGGGATCAAGGTTATGGTGCGTTCTGGGCAGGTTCGAACGTGGCACAGATTCGTGAAATGGAAGCTTCCGATCTGATTAACCAGCTCATACTGGAAATGAAGCATCTTTAATACTTGAATCATAAAAAAACCTCTCCACATGGAGAGGTTTTTAATTTATCTAGAATTAGCGTGTGACACGATGCCAGGCATCTTTAACTGCAAATTTCGCTTCTTCCCAGTTGAGGCGGGACTCACCTTTTAACTGTTCCCACTTGGTACGCAGTTCAGGTTCGGCACGGTCAAAATCCGTATCATGCTCATACATCGGACGATTTTCATAACCGACCCGGTAAGCACCGCGATAATCACGATCATAATCTAGATCGCCATATGTGCTACGCGTTTCATTGAAATACGGGCGATTATGATACTCATCTCTCCAGTAATTATCTTCTGCACTCAAATGATCTGGATGTCGATAATTATCTGCCTCAGGCAAGTTCTCTGGATGCTGGTAATTATCTGTCTGCTTCCCATGATCGGGCGTTGCAATGTCATTACCTGCAATACCGCCAACCACTCCACCGATAATACCACCCACCACTGCACCTGGAGGACCACCTACCAGACCTGCAACTGCGCCTACCGCAGCTCCGCCCAAAGTACCGGCACTGGTGGCAGCCAGATTATCTTCACCTTCATTCATGTCTGGAACACGAGGATTATCTTTCACGGGTGTATTCAAATCTGGACGTGCATTAGTATCAGTCGGATTGATATTCAGGCCTTCACTGCGTTCTTGTGGCAATTCCGTTGACGTTTTATGGCTAAACTCTGTGACTGGACGATTGGTATTTGTCATTACAGATCTCCCTCAATGATGACGATAAACAAGATGGATCACATCTGGTTTATATCTGGATAGGTTCATCTTTATATCTGGATAGGTTCATCATAGAGGAAGCTTGAGTAAGCAATGTCCAAGTCCTGTCCAGTTTAAGTGAACAAACTGTGCTGCTATGTATTAGACAGGCTGAAGTGTAAACAAAATGCAAAAATCAGCCTGCTCAAGATAAAAAAGGTAGGGATTTCATGCAAAAAATATTACATGATTCGCTGAATTTTGCCCGTCATTACTTGGTTTCCAGTAAATTCACCTGCTCGACCTGTACATCAGTCATGGTTAAACCATGTTCTAGCAGTGCATTAAAATAATCTTCTACCACACGATACTGGTCAGCGGTATTTTGTACCTGATACATGCTTTGACGAAACTCGTTACTGGAACGCAGTCCTTTGGTGTACCAGGCAATATGTTTACGGGAAATTCGGCAGCCGGAATACTCGCCGTAAAATTCGTATAATTCTGTCAAATGTCCCAGCAGTACATCTTTAACTTCTGTAATACTTGGTGCGTCAAGATGTTGACCAGTTTTTAAATAATGGGCAATTTCACGAAAAATCCAGGGGCGACCTTGTGCTGCACGACCAATCATAATTGCGTCTGCACCGGTATAATCCAGCACGTATTTGGCTTTTTCCGGACTGTCGATATCACCGTTGGCAATCACAGGAATCTTCAACATTTCCTTTACGTCTTTGATTAAAGAATAACGCGCGGTATTCAGGTACATATCTTCACGGGTACGGCCATGTAAAGCTAGCGCTGCAATTCCGGCTTGTTCAGCACGTTTAGCGACACGCATAATATTTTCCTGACCGTTCAAATAACCAAGACGGGTTTTTAAGGTCACTGGCACATCAACTGCAGCCACAACTGCATCCAGAATACGCGCAACTAGATCTTCATCCTGCAATAAAGCAGAACCGGCGAGTCGGTTACAGACCTTTTTGGCTGGGCAGCCCATATTAATATCAACAATTTGCGCACCATTGGCCACTTGATAACGTGCCGCTTCAGCCAGATCATGGGGATCTGAACCAGCAATCTGCGCTGAAATCGGTGCCAGCTCTCCATCAAAATTGGCACGATATAAGCTCTTTTTACTCACGCGCAAAGTTTTGTCAGATGTCATCATTTCACTGACCGCATGGCCTGCACCAAAGTATTTGCACAAGGTTCTAAACGGACGATCGGTCACACCTGCCATGGGAGCGACAATCAAATTGTTTGACAGTTGATATGGACCAATATACATATAAATTCATCACTTTTTTGATGGGCATAGTATACTGCATCTGCCTTATTCGCTCATCTTTTCAATTAATTTACGACACCATGAATAAAACTTTCGCTTCTTGTTTTTCTTTTAAGTCATTGTCTGTACTTGTACTTTCTCTGGGTCTTGCCGGTTGTGGCAATGGTTCATGGTGGTCAAAAGATGATGAACCGACACTTGAAGTTGAACATATTCGCAAAGCTATTCCAAACCGTGTCAACCAACGTGAGTCTTGGGCACAAGATATTTATGACATTACCGAACAGCTCGGCATTCCTCAGACCAAGAAAAATGTTTGTACGATTGTGGCAGTGGTTGATCAGGAATCTAACTTTGTTGCAGATCCTACTGTTCCGGGTTTGGGTGAAAAGGCGGTTAAGGAAGTCCAAGGTCGCCTTGATGAAAAATTCAAAGATAAGCTTGGTCAAGCAATTGGTGGCACAGTTGCAGGATATTTCCAGGAAGTTCTCAAGAACCATCCGAGTCCTGAAGACAACTACTTAAGCCAGATGCACCGGGTCAAAACCGAACGTGAACTCGACGAATTATATCGTGAAATATTTGATTATATGTCAAAGCATTATCATGTTAGCGCCCTGACTGGTGCTGCCAAACTGGTCGGCCAGAATATTGGCGAGAAAATGAATCCAATTACCACCTTGGGTTCAATGCAGGTACATATCAGCTATGCGAAAGAACATAAACGCCAAGGCGGCAATATCGCAGAGTTACGTACCGATCTCTACAGTCAATATGGCGGTCTGTATTATGGGATTCATCGCCTGATGATGTATCCGGCGGATTATGACAAGCCGATTTACCGTTTTGCAGATTATAACTCGGGCATGTATTCCAGTCGAAATGCTGCTTTTCAGAGCATGCTGAATGATTTGACTGAGGCCGAACTCGATTTGGATGGCGATTTATTACTCTACACCAAAGATGGCGCAATCCGTTCGCAGAAGAGTCAATCTGAGCGTGAGTTAATCAGTGTTTTTGCCAAAAATAATTTTATTATTACTGAACGTCAGATCCGGGCTGATTTAAAGAAAGAAAAAGATAAAGACTTTGAAGATACGATGACTTATCGTGGTGTCAGCAAGCTTTATCAGGAAAAAACGGGTAAAGATCCTATCTATGCCATTATGCCTGAAGTGGTCATTTCCGGACCAAAATTAAGTCGTGATTATAATACTAACTGGTTTGCTACCCGCGTCGATGGTCGATATCAAACATGCATGCGCAAAATCAAAAATCTAAAACTCTAGCCTTATTTGATTTTGATGGAACCCTGTATCTACATGATAGCTTTACCGGGTTCATTTTCCATGCCTTAAGAAAACGGCATATTGTGAAACGCGGCATGCAAATTTTGCCATGGATACAGGCCTATTATTTAAATTTCTATCCGGCACACCGCATGCGACCCAAATTGTATGCCAGCATGTTTAAAAACAGTGATGCAGAGGAAATTCTGCAATTAGCTCAGGATTATGCACAACAACTAATATTCAAGTTGAATCCGAAATTATTAGAACAACTTAAACAGCATCAACAATTAGGACATGAAATCGTGCTGGTATCAGCCTCATTGGATTTGTATCTTAAACCGGTGTGCAGTTATTTAAATATCGATTTAATCTGTAGCGAAGTTGAAATCAAAGCTGGGAAATTGACAGGGTTTTATCAAACTCCTGACTGTAGTAACACACAAAAGAAAATTAGAATTCTAGAAAAATATAATCTGGATAATTATGCTGAAATTTATGCTTATGGGAATAGCAAGGAAGATATAGAAATGCTCAGTCTGGCGCAGCAAAGCTATTTTGAGGGTCAAGATCAACAGCTTCCAAAAATTAATATTTCAGCTCATTCGATGCCATATTAGTCCTTTCCATTCTATCGGGTTAACCTACTAAACACCTTTAGACAACGCTATAAATGGCAGATTAACTTTTTTACTTTATGCCTTGAAATCATCTTAAATAGCTTCGTAATCAGGATTTTTACTTCCTGAAGTATTCGCCTCCTAGCTAAAAAAACCACTTCATTTGAAGTAGTTTTTTTAGCTTTAAGAAAAATTATTTCTTAAACGGAAATGCATATTTCACAATACGTTTGATCACACTACCATACTGTTTTACCAAGCTGGCATTGTTATAGTTCAAACCATATTTTTCACAAACAGCCTGAACTTTCGGTGCCATTTGACGATAGCGACGTGCAGGCACATCAGGATACAAATGATGTTCAATCTGATGACTTAAATGACCCGTCAAGATATGAAACGCTTCAGAACCGGTCAGGTTAGATGAACCACGGATCTGACGCATATACCAGTGACCACGACTTTCATTTTGAAGTACCGATTTTGGGAACACTTCGACATCTTTGGTAAAGTGACCACAAAAAATAATACTAAAGGTCCAGATATTACGCAGACCATTGGCCACCATATTACCGGTCAAAACCGGTAAAGCCGCAGGACCTGCTATCAATGGAAAGAATACATAATCCTTAAACAACTGTTTACCAATTTTGCTCTGCATTGGACGCCATTCTTCTTTGGTCTGCTCTTTGCTTTTGCGACCTTTGAAGTATTTACCCAATTCAAGATTCTGAATCGCAACACCCCACTGGAACAATAAACAGAATGGCACTGCATAAATCGGTTGCAATAAATAACCCGGTTTCCAGCGCTGTTCCGGGAACAAGCGTAATAGACCATAACCGATATCATCATCCATACCCTTAATATTGGTATAAGTATGATGCTTAAAGTTATGGGTTTGACGCCAGTTGTCTGAAGTCCCTACAATATCCCATTCATAAGTCTGACCATTGAGTTTAGGATCATTCATCCAGTCATATTGACCATGCATGACGTTATGACCCAACTCCATGTTTTCCATGATTTTGGCAAAGCCTAATAGACCTGTGCCTAGCAACCATGCTGGCGGGAACCAGCCTGCAAACAATAAGGCGCGACCGGCAATCGATGAGTAACGAATGGTTGAATAGACACGACGGATATATTTCGCATCTTTTTCACCTAGATCATCTAGCACTTCTTGCTTAATCGCATCGAGCTCACGTGCAAGTTCATCAAGTTCAAACTGGGTTAATTCACGGTTTTTAGGATTTTTAAAATACTGTAATTTTACTGGCATATTCATAAGATAAAACTCGCTTATAAGTCGATGACAAGGTCAGTCTGCGCTGAGTTAATACAAATTTTGAGCAGGTTGCCGGGTTCGGTATTTTGTGCACCGTTGACCAAATTCTTGGTCGAACCTTCTACTTTATTGCAGGCACATTTATTACAAATGCCCATACGGCAACCATGGGTCGGTTTAATATTTTGCTGTTCCAGGCTCACTAGAATGGATTGGCCTTTTGGAATGCTGACAATTTTTTTCGACTGGGTCAGGGTGACATTAATAAAGCCGGTATCCGATAGATCCGCCAAACTCATGCTAAAGGCTTCACCTTTAAACTGTTTTGCCTGAGCAAAAAGCTGTTCTGCTTTAGATACAAAACCTGAAGGACCACAGCAATATACGATGCTATTTTCCAGATTTTGCAGATCTGTCAGATAGGTTTCATCCAGACGTGCAGCAGCTGGCTGTTCTTGAGTGGCATACACATGAAATGAGAAATTTGCATGTTTCTGAGCAAGCTCTTCAAACCGTGCTTTAAATGCGGCATCCTGATCTTTTTTAACCCAGTACCAGAGAGTGACCGGTGCAGATAGTTCACCTTTTTTGCTCAAGCTTTCCAGCATACTGAGCATTGGGGTAATACCACTCCCTGCTGCAAGCAAGATCAATGGACTCGTCTGCACAGGCAAGGTCATATCACCATAAGGCTGACCAAATTCGATCACATCACCTACTTGTGCCTGTTCTGCCAACCAGGTACTGACTTTACCGGCATTGACTTTTTTTACGGTCAATAAAACATGTTGCGCATCTACACGGGTCAAACTATAGCTACGTTCATAACGGATGCCGTTTACCACCACATAGACCGGATGATGCTGCCCTGCTTCACCAAACTTAAATAAGCGATTCACTTGAATTTTCAGACTCAGCATATCCTGTGCTGCATTTTCTATATGCACGATCTTGCCTAATGGCTGATTCAACGACCATACAGGATTGAGTTTCTGAATCCAGAAATTAATTGCATGCTGATCAACTACACTATCAGACAGTGCATTCAATGGCATTTTAAGTTTTTGCAGTACATGCATCGTTTGTGACATCACCTTGGGTTTTTAATTATTATACACATGTATATATATTTGTATATACAACCGTATTGTTTCTAATCATTTCACAAGCTTAACTGGCTCGGTTATAATAAAATGATTCATGCATGAACCTATCGATGAACGAGCCTTCAATGAAAATAAGCAGTGACGCATCTTTATTACAATCGAAAAGCATTGATGAGCCGATTATCGTACGGAGTGTCGGTCGCAAGGCCACCATTACCAAGGAAGAACTGTTTCAGGCTGCGTTGAATCTGATTGGGCCACAAAAAAGTATTTCCTCTTTAAGTCTACGTGAAGTCGCGCGTGAAGCTGGTATTGCACCGAACAGCTTCTATCGTCATTTTAAAGATATTGATGAACTGGCCATTGAGCTGATTGATCGTGCCGGGATTGTATTGCGTCAGATTTTGCATGAAGCACGTCTGCAAGCTTCTCGCCAGAACAGCATTATCCGCAGTTCTGTAGAAGTCTTTATTGCCCAGCTGGATGCCGATGAAGGCAATCTGAGCCTGTTATTACGTGAAGGCTATACCGGTTCCAAATCTTATAAACAGGCGGTGGAACGCCAATTAAATTATTTTCAGCAGGAACTTCAGGAAGATTTAATTCGTCTGGAACGCCTAAACAATAAGAAGTTATTTCATCCCGATATTGCAGCCAAAGCCATTACCCAACTGGTCTTCAACATGGGTGCTAATGTGATTGATATGCCTGCCGAAGACCGCAAAGAAATTGCCGAACAGACCATGATCATGATCCGGATGATCCTTGAAGGTGCACGTCATCTGGAAGATTCTCAGCTGCGCTAATTTTCCGATTTGCATGAACTAGTATAAAAAGAGACGTAATCAAAGTCTCTTTTTATGATGATTACAAAAGTGCGAGTTGAGCTTTGACTGCCTTTGCAGTGGCTTCCGGATACTCAAGCGGGAACATATGCCCGCCCTCGACCACAGAATAATTAATCCGATAAATCTTGTGCATCCCTTGTGGCAAACCCTGCTGATAAAACTGGCTTTGCTCTGCAGTCATCAGATGCATCGGCACTTCAGGCGGTCGGCGTGGTGTTCTCCACCACCAGGCTGGCACAGTCCGGAAGATTTCCGCTTCTATCTGTTTTGGAATAGTTAACGTCACCCCACCACGTTCAGGTTCTGGCTGAATGCTGCTCTCGATATAATCAGCAAAACACTGCTCATCGAAATTTTTAAATAAGCGGTTAAACCGGAGTGCTTCAATTGCGACCTGTTTCGATGGCCAATAATCTTTGCGTTTTAGCGTAATTCCTGCGGGTGTATAACGATCGACACTTTTTAGATTCAGCTTTTTGATCAGTTCAAACATGGCACTGTTTTTTCCAATCACAAATGGTGGATCCATAATGATCAGCTTGGAAAACAGTTCGGGACGTCGATACGCCGCCATAAGGGTCACCAGACCACCAAAGGAATGCCCTAAACCAATCACCTGTTGCTGAGGAAACTGCTGCTCAATATCTGCAATGACTTCATCGACCAGATAACGCCAGTCTCGCGTAATTGGATATTGCGGATTCATGCCGATAAAGGGAATCGCTTTGACTTCATAGTCTTGCTGAAAACAATGCAAAAACTTTTGATAAGTTGCCGCAGGGATACCATTAGCATGAGTAAAATGTAGGGCTTGTTTCATTATTTTTTAAACGCAGCGCGTATTCATCCTGAAATCATCGAATGAGCTTACTGATCTATTCCTTGATTCGGCAGTGCAAAAATGCTCAAAACATGACCTCAAAGTCATTTCTCTGTACTTCTTCAGAATTTAAAGTCTATTTCTGCGATACCGTCAAATGCTGCATGGCTAGAAAAGTCGCGCCGCAACTGGTCTTATCCCCTGCGATAAGCATTGCCCGTCCTTTGACAGTAATAGATAAATCGCTGGAGATTGCGGTGACCATGGTCTGGCATTTGGGACAATAATGCTTCATGCCATTTAAATGTACGGCGATGCCATTCATAATCAAAGACGGCTCACCTTCCACCACAATACCACCGTGAGTGGTTTTGGCACCGAGACCAATAAAGGCTTTGGACATGTTTATTATTTCTGGTTATTAGTTAGACTGATTTTAAACACAAGAAAAATGACAGGCCAGTATTCCCTGACCAAAACAACATAAAAGCCGGATTTCGGCCATAAAAAAAGCAGCCCGAAAGCTGCATTTTTTAATTGCTTAAAACTTAAGGCTTGACGACTACCATCACCTGGATTGCTTCCGGGGTCACAGATAAACCATCTAGTAGGCTGAGACCTTCTTTCTGCAACTTCTGTAAACGTGAAATTTCATCTTCACGGATACTTGGATTAAACTGTTTCAGATAGGTCAGACGGTCAATTTCATATTGCCATTTATTACCATACACTTCTTTGGCTTGCTGCTTGAAGTTTGGCAATGCACTGCGTGCCAATTCAAGTGCTTGCTGATAACGTGCCTCAATCACATCACGACGTGCTTTCACTACTTGGCGGCAGCTGTTGCCATCTAAATGATGCAGATACGGTTTTAAAATTTCAGGCGCAATTTTTTGTGAAAGATCCTGACCTTTCTCGCTTAATAACACACGAACCAATTGTTGCGGCAGGCTTGATGGCAAGTTCAATGCTTTCGGTGCAACCACATCGACCTTGAACCAGACTTCCAGCAATACCGAACCTTGTGGCAGTGCCGCAGATTTTAATACCGCAACGTTGGTGCTACCAAAGCCTTGAGTATTGATCATTTCCATCACACTTTCAGTGAATGGATGTTCCAGGGTCAGGTATTGCGCATCTTCGCGGATTTGTGCCTGATCACGATAGAAAGTGGCAGTGATGCCTTCTTCATCCAGTGTCAAACCTTGAATCTGCATTTGATCTGTCGGCTTGATGATCACGGTACCGTTACTTTGCTCGTCAAAGTCGATATTCGTGGACGCCATAAAGCGTTTCATGAAGATCGGCAAAGTAGTATTGTCATCATAGTCTTCAAGCGCGTTGACAATTTCCTGTGCCACCACCGGACGGCAAGAGTTGTACTCTAGCAAACGGTCACGACCTTCCTGCAATTCAGCTTCCAAAGCTTCACGTTGTACGCTGACTTCTTCCAGCAGGTCTTCAAACGCTTGACCTTTGTCTGCCAATAGACAGTCTTTCAAGCGAACAATAAAGTTTTCTTGCAAGGTTTGTGCAGTTGGGGAAATATTGCCGAAAATATTCAAGGCTTCGTTATACCAGCGGAACATACGTTCTTGCGCAGTTCCCACCAGATACGGCACATGAATCTGAATCCGGTTTTCCTGACCGATACGATCTAAACGGCCAATACGCTGCTCTAAAACGTCCGGGTTGGCAGGAAGATCGAACAGAATTAAATCAGATGCAAACTGGAAGTTACGCCCTTCTGAACCAATTTCCGAACAAAGTAAAATCTGCGCGCCATACGAATCTTCAGCAAAATAAGCGGCAGCCTGATCACGCTCTAACAAGCTCATGCCTTCATGGAACATCGCGGTACGAATACCGGCATGTAAGCGCAGTACATTTTCCAGCGCTTCAACCACTGGCCCGCTACGCGCAATCAGTAAGACTTTTTTGTGTTTTAAATCGGTACGCAAACGCTCCATCAGCCACATCACGCGTGGATCGGCTTCCATCCATGCGCCATCGAGCTGCGCCTCTTCAGGCCACATCTGTTCACGCAACTTGCCATCTTTCGACCAGTTTTCTGGTGCTGGCAATGGTGCCGGCTGACAGTCACGACCCGGGAAACCTTGAATGGCTTCACGTGTATTACGGAACAGGATACGACCTGTACCATGACGGTCTAAAAGTTCGTGAATGGCACGGAAACGCTGTTCAGGCTGATCTTCAATCGGATGACCTAACAAGGCTTCAATCGCAGTTAAATGCTCGGCTTCTAGCGGCATGTCTGACATCAGCACTTCTGCAATTTTAGCTGTATGCTGATACTGTGCTTCTTCGTCGAGGAAACGATCCAGCGAGTTAAAACGCTGTGGATCAAGCAAACGTAGGCGTGCAAAGTGACTTTCCACACCGAGCTGTTCAGGTGTTGCCGTCAATAACAACACGCCCGGCGTATGTTCAGCCAGCTCTTCGACCAGATCATAACGGTCATTACCACCATCTTCTTCACTCCACATCAAATGATGCGCTTCATCGACCACCAACAAATCGAAACCTGCTTCAAGTGCCTGTTCACGCAGATCTTCATGGTCGACCATCAAATCGACAGAGGCAATAATTTTTTGTTCGGTCAGGAATGGGTTCTGTTCAGGATCATGTTCTTTGATCGATGCCGTACGAGTCAAATCAAACAGCGAGAACTCAAGATTGAAACGACGGCGCATCTCGATCATCCACTGATATTGCAGTGAATCCGGCACTAAAATCAGGATACGTTCAGAACGGCCAGTTTTCAGCTGTTGATGGATGATCAGACCCGCTTCAATAGTTTTACCCAGACCCACTTCATCGGCCAGTAATACACGCGGTGCAAAACGCTGACCAACTTCATGCGCAATATAAAGCTGATGCGGAATCAGACCGACACGTGAACCCACCAGACCACGCAGTGGACTGCTTTGCATATTGGCCTGCATCAGCAGTGCTTCAATACGCAGGTCATACCATTCTTTATAATCAACCTGACTGGCCAATAAACGGTCTAGAGGCTTAGACAGCTGGATGGTCGCACCAATACGGGTTTCATTCAGCGATTTACGTTCTTCAGTTCCATCTTCCAAGGTACGAACGACATGATAACGCACCACGCCATTGCGGTCTTCAACGGATTCTACAATCCACTTGGTCCCTTCCTGATCCTGTAATTCATCTTTCACATTAAATACGATACGAGATAAGGGTGCATTGCTGCGTGCATAGACGCGGGTTTCATCGCTTTTCGGGAATAAAATGCTGACCGACCGCTCATCAACATCAATAAGAACGCCTAAACCGAGTTCTGTTTCAGTATCTGATAACCAACGTTGACCAATAGCAAATTGCTGCAATTTTTCCACCTTTATCTTAAGTACAAGATTATGAATATTAGGCTCAATCACGAAACGTCATTGGAGCAAAATTCCACACCTTCAAGCAATGTATTTTGACATAAAGCCCACTAAAAAGTGAGCATAATTCACGCCGATTAAAGAAGTATTTCCTAGAACGGCGCCGGACAATAAAATTCGACCAACTGCTCTGTTTGAGGATGATAAAAACTCAAACGTTCCGCGTGTAAACATAAACGCGAGCTGAGCTGTTGCTGTTCGGATGTCGCATATAAGGTATCGCCAATAATCGGATGTCCGAGATATTGCATATGCACCCGTAGCTGATGTGAACGGCCGGTAATTGGGGTCAGTTTCACCCGAGTCACGGGCTGTCCCTGAATATTAAAATGTTCGATCGCCTGCCAATGCGTGATGGCCGGCTTATTATGTGCGGGATCTGCGATATGTAAGGGGGGACGGCTTGGATCATACACCACTGGCACTTCAATAGTGCCTTCACCTTCGAGTGTACCGGCAACCATAGCCTGATAGGTTTTATCAGTCTGGCGTTCCTGAAACTGGCGGGAAATGGTTTTTTGTCCCCATTTGCTCAGACCAAAGGCCAAAATACCGGATGTATCGCGATCCAGTCGATGAATCAGTAAAGTTTTGGGTTCTAATTTGACCAGACGGTTGATCAGGCAATCTTGTAAGTCTTCTGTTTTACCGGGAACTGTGAGTAAACCTGCAGGTTTGTGGATGACCATGAAATCGTCATCACGATGTATCAGATGTTCGGTTAGAAAATTACTCAAAGTTCAATCCCAGGCTGATCGTGAAAAACAAGGCGGCAATGATAGAAAGCTTAGCCAATAATTACAATGCGCATTTATGTAAATGACGATGAAATTTCCGATTTAGCGCATAAAATTGCTCAATCGCAGCGCATCAACCTGAGGATTTTAAAATGAAGCTTGCCAATTCGTGCAAAGACGGATGTTTTAGCACATCTTCATAACGGATATTGGCACCATGTGCACGCCATATACCGACTAGACTCACCACCGCTACCGAATCCAGACCATAATTTTTTAAGTCGACATAGGGATCAATTTCCAAAGCATCCATATCCAGCTGTTCTGCGACAGCCAACATAATGCCTTTGGCCGACAATACATATTCGGAAGATGCGCTTAAATCCCATAAGCGGGTCAGGCTATAGGTATTTAAGTGATGTATCCCCTGTGCTGAAATGTTTTCGATCCATTGAATATGCTGATCTTGATTCGCCAATAAAATCACATCATCGACCACACCGATTTGATCCGTCACACTCATCAGATGCGGCAAAATCTGTTTCAGCATCGGTGTAACCTGCCCGGCAAAAATCAGTTGCGGATGCATTGAGGCATATTCTCCCAATTGCTGCATGCCTTGCATCAGGTCATCACCATATAAGTCAACAATCGGAATATCGAGTGCTTTGGCTTTATTGCTGATCTGGATCAGATGACTCATTAGGTCGCTTTCTTGTATGCCTACCATCATCCTTAAATTTTGTAATCCCACTAAAACCAAAACAGATTCATTTGATGCAAGCTGCCATTTGGCTTGGGATGGAGCAAGTTGGATTTTTTTAGGGATGGGGTACAGCATGGGAGGCTCTTATAAATACAAAATAGCATGATGATTCATGCTATTTTAGTTTAGCATCGATTTGAAAAACACTTTGATTTCACAGAGGTTTATTGTTCTAATTTCGTATCATCGCCATTATGTTAAATGGCTTTAATTTTGCTTAGCCCTATATTCATTAAATGCTAGAAGCATTCCCTCTTTTTGTTCTGCGGAGGCATCTGGAAATGAATAAAATCTTTCATAATCTTTTCTAAATTGGCTGCTTTCAATTCTTTTAGCTAAGTCATCAATAAAACCTTTTCCTTGAGTCTGATATTGCTGAATCGTTTGTTTATCTAGGCAGATAGTTTTCGCCCAAGAAACTGCACTCATATTTATACAAACATTGAGGTATATATTTTCGCTATCCTCATATAGTTCCCAAAAATAAGGCTCTATTTCTATAAGTTGCATTTCACTAGTATTTCCAAACTTTTAATTATTTCTAAAATTAACATAATACACGTTATACGAAATTCTCTTGTTAGAACCCATTTAAAGTGTCTATATTCTCACCAATAAAAATGTCTGGTTTATGATGGTTTTTATCACCATGGACTGGATATAAAATATAGATGCTGATCACTATGTCTGATAAAGAAATTCAACGTCTTGCAGTTCTGCAAGACGTTAGAGATCATCGTATTACCCAGGTCCGTGCTGCTGAAATCCTGAATCTTTCCACCCGTCAAATTACCCGGTTATTGCAGAAGCTCAATCAAGATGGTGTCTCAGGTATGGCACATGCTAGTCGTGGTCAACCGGGTCATCGTCGCCATGACGTCCTGTTAAAATCAGAATGTCTTTCCATTATTTCTGAACATTTACTTGGCTTTGGTCCTACATTGGCTCATGAGAAGCTCAGCAGCATGTTTGGCCTGCATATCCCGGTAGAAACGGTTCGTCGCTGGATGACTGCAAATGACCTCTGGATTCCTCGATCCAAGCGCCTGAAACGTCCATATCAGCCTAGATATAACCGTGATTGCTTCGGTGAGCTGATCCAGATCGATGGCTCATATCATGACTGGTTTGAAGGTCGAGCTTCCAAATGCTGCTTGCTGGTTTATATCGATGACGCCACTGGAAAGCTGTTGCATCTGCGCTTTTGTGAGGCTGAAACGACCTTTGATTATATGCTTTCAACCCGAGCCTACATTGAGCAATACGGCAAGCCTTTAGCGTTTTATAGCGATAAACACTCGGTATTCTGAGTGAATCAGAAATCGAGCCAAGATAGCCAGATCACGCAATTTGGCCGGATTCTCAACGAATTAAACATTGATATTATCTTTGCCAACTCACCACAGGCCAAAGGTCGTGTAGAACGTGCTAACAGGACACTCCAGGATCGCCTGATCAAGGAAATGCGCCTAGAAGGTATCTGTTCAATTGCCGAGGCAAATGCCTGGCTGCCCTGCTTTATTGAGCATTTCAATCAGAAGTTTGCCAAGTGTGCGCGAAACTCAAAGAATTTACATCGGCCATTAACCGAATCTCATCTTGAACTGGATGATATTTTTACCTGGCAGGAACCGCGTAAGGCTGTCTCTTATACACATCTCCGAGCCCACGAGACCGATCAGTATCTCGTATGC
>NZ_MJIQ01000047.1:0-41686 GCF_001878775.1 Acinetobacter sp. AR2-3 | reverse complement strand
AATAGAGTTTGAATGACCAAAACAAGAAGGAATATCTCGCCACGGACAGCCTGTTCTAATTCTATAGAGAATAGCTTCAATAAAATTGCGTAAATTTGAGTTGTGGTGAATGGATAAATTACGCAGAATAACTTTCAACTTTTGCCAGTGTTGATCTGTCAGCATGGTACGAGGCATAGCGAATAGTAAAATTGGGTTTGGCGATTTGATTTTACTACTTCGCTATTTTTTTAAGCTAAAAGTGTCAACACACCCTAATTTCCCACGCATTCTGCTTAAATTTATTCTATTTGTATATTGTGGCACGCTTAATGCATTTATTTATATACAATATAAATAGAGGAGAGCAATACACTTGATCACTCATAATCACAAACATCGGTTAACCATTCATGTATAAAAAGAATAGCAAGGACATGAGCAATCAAAATGGAATAAACCGGTGAAATACAAAACTTACTTTTGCTTTAGAACAAGCCCCATTTCAATGTTATGGGGCTTTTTTTCGCCCTTTTAAGCAAGTTTATTTACCTCATCCAAATAACTAAAAATTGGCACGCTTTCTGCATTTTCCTAAGTAATACGAAATTCTGGTTTTGTAATATCCACAGGAGATGCACATGAACAATCCGACATCAAATAAAAAAATGCATCCATGGCTTCACTTTCTGGTAGAGCTTCTCAGCGTACGTGCAGGCTTTCACATTAAACAGTCTTCCCAATATCAACCCAAGGATCAACATCGTGCCTAAACAAAAATTGGCACGGATCAGTATTACCGTGCCAGAAACAACGCTACATGCGATGGATCAAAAAATTGTCGAGCAGCACTATGAAAGCCGCTCGCAGGCCATTGTCGATATGATTAATCGTCACCTGATTGATGATCTGGTGATTCGCGATGAAGTCATGGTTGGCACACTTACTTTGCTCTATGACGTCAGCCTTAAACCGCTACGCAGTCAGCTGGTCGATCTGCAACAGCAGTATCTGGCGCAAGTGATCAACTCACTTCATATCCAGCTGGATGATGAAAAAATCCTGCAAGTCATGCTGATGCAGGGCGCGAGCAGTGATCTGAAAGAAATAAGCGAACAATTTATTGCACTGAAAGGCGTGATTAAAGGCCATCTCGAACTGATGGATGCCGTCATGCCACCTATTCCACAAAATACCGAACACACTTAAGGAGAACAGCTGTGCACAACTTATGGACTGTACAGGACTGGCAACACGCCTACCAGAATAACAATATCCAGCTTAGTGACCTGATTGAGTATGTAGCCGAGTTGAATAATGACGATCATGCCTGGATATCAATTGCGACAGCAGCACAATTACAGGCACAAATTGATGCATTGACTGGTGCAGATATTGAAAGCTTGCCACTTTATGGGGTGCCATTTGCAGTCAAGGACAATATTGATGTTGCAGGGTTCTATACCACAGCAGCATGTAAAGAGGCAGCTTATCTGGCGACTTCCGATGCAACAGCAGTAGCCAAATTAAAAGCTGCCGGCGCGATTGTCGTGGGTAAAACCAATCTGGATCAGTTTGCGACAGGTCTGGTTGGGGTGCGCTCCCCATACGGCGCCGTGAAGAACAGCTTTAATCCTGAATATATCAGTGGCGGTTCGAGTTCGGGTTCCAGCGTGGTGGTAGCCAATGGATTAGTGCCATTTTCACTGGGTACAGATACTGCAGGTTCAGGACGTGTACCGGCAGGCCACAATAACATTGTCGGACTCAAACCGACCAAAGGCTGGTTCTCGACTACAGGCCTGATTCCGGCTTGTCGCACCATCGATGTAATTTCGATTTTTGCCTTAACGGTGGATGATGCCTGGCAGGTGGCGCAAGTCATGCAGGGCTATGATGCCAGCGATGAGTATTCCAGAACGCATCCTCAAAATGTACCGAGCCAATTTTCAAAAGGGAAAATTGCCATTCCAGATACACTGGAATTTTATGGCGATGCTGAAACTGAAAAAGCGTTTAATCTAGCGATCGCACGTGTACAAAGCTTGGGTTATATGGTTGAGCCGATTGATTTTGCTCCATTTCAGCAACTGGCGACTGCACTTTACAACCGCTCTTGGGTGGCTGAACGTACTAGTGCCGTGGAAAAAATGGTGCAACGCGAGCAGACCCATCCGGTCATTGGCCAGATTATTGTGCAGGCAGACCGGTTCAATGCGGTCGATGTCATGCAGGATGAATATGAACGTGCCCACCTGAGCCGTGTTATTCAAAATACACTGGCAGATTATGATGCCTTGATGGTGCCTACTGCACCCACCATTTATCGCATTGCAGAAGTAGAAGCCGATCCTCTGGTAAAAAACAGCCACATGGGCGCTTATACCAATTTTGTCAATTTTGCCGATCTTTCGGCTTTGGCGCTACCAAATAGCATTCGTGCTGATGGTCTTCCAACGGGTGTGACCTTTATTGCGCCAGCCTGGATGGATGAAGCACTGGCCAAATTCGGGCAAAAATGGCAGCAATCGAGCCAGTTAAAGCTAGGCACCTCTGAACTTAGCTATGAAAAAACAACTGAAATCTCATCGGATCACAGCGTCAAACTGGCTGTCGTCGGTGCGCATCTAAGTAGAATGCCGCTGAACTTTCAGCTGACCACACGCAGTGGCACCCTGATCAAGCAGACCCGGACTGCTTCGCATTACAAACTCTATGCTTTAAAAAATACCACACCACCAAAACCCGGCCTCCAATACAACGCGAAAGGTTGTTCAATTGAAGTCGAAGTCTGGGACATTCCGCGTGCACTGTTCGGAGACATTGTTGCAGAAGTTCCGGCACCTTTGGGGATCGGCAATGTCCAGCTGATTGATGGTACTTGGGTCAAAGGCTTTATCTGTGAAGGCTATGCACTTGAGGATGCAACAGATATTAGTCATTTCGGTGGCTGGCGCGAATTTATGAAATCTAAACAACTTTCAAATACCAAATTTAAATGTGAATGCATAGGGGAAGTCGCAAAATGATCAAAAAAGCACTGATGTCAGTTTCCGTACTGTCTGCAATCCTTTTAAGCGGTTGTGACAATACCGCTAAAGTACCTGAACCAAATGCCAAGGCTGAAGGTACTGTAAATACTCAACCCATCCGGATTGGTTATAGCGACTGGCCGGGTTGGGTTGCGTGGCAAGTTGCGATTGAAAAAGGCTGGTTAGAGGAAGCTGGAGTCAATGCTGATTTTAAATGGTTTGACTATTCAGCCTCACTTTCAGCTTTTGCTGCCAACCAGCTGGATGCGGTCATGGTCACTAATGGTGATAATCTGGTCACTGGCTCTGGCGGGACCAAGGGCGTGATGATCATGGCGACCGATTATTCAGCTGGAAATGACGTGATTATTGCCAAGAATGGCATTAATTCGATTCAGGATCTGCGCGGTAAAACCGTAGCCACTGAAAAAGGTCTGGTCGATCACTTGTTACTGTCCACTGCACTGGATGATGCCAAAGTTGGCCTGAATGAGGTCAAACTGGTCAATACCATGACCAATGAATTGCCACAGGTTTTTGCTACTCCCGATATTGATGCAATTGCGGTATGGCAGCCAGTAGCAAATCAGGCTTTATCTGCGGTGGCCGGTTCCAAGATTATTTTTACCTCTAAAGACAAGCCGGGGTTAATCTACGATACCTTGACCGTGAATCCTGCCCATCTGGAAGCCAATAAAGAGCAATGGAAAAAGGTGATTCAGGTTTGGGATAAAACTGTCAAATATATCAATGACCCGGCGACTCGAGAAGACGCTGCACAGATCATGTCCAAACGTGTTGGTGTCGATGCGAAGACCTATATGCAGTTCATTGATGGCACACATTTACTGGATTTGGCCGCCAACAAGAAAGTCTTTACCAAAGGTGATGGTTTCGACTCGATCTATGGTTCCAGCTATCATGTGAACAAGTTCAATGTGGCCAACGGCATTTATACGACTGAAATGAACGTGGATGGCGTGATTGTTCCAACTCTGGTGCAAGAACTCAAATAGTGTGTTCCTCAGAATTTTAAAATGTAATTTAAACCAATAAAAAATCCCCAGTTGGGGATTTTTTATTATCAGATAAATATCAAAAAATTAAAGCTGCGTACTTTTGGAAAAGACATTGATAAAAATAATACCAATGATCATAAATGCCAGCCCGATCAGCGCGGGAAGATCCAGTTGCTGTTTAAACACCAAGAGGCCAACCGTTGAAATCAGGATTATGCCGGTACCAGACCAGATGGCATAGGCAATGCCCATCGGAATGGTTTTCATGGTCAGTGACAGGAAAAACAGGGCAACGGCATAACCGGCAATGGTGGCAAGTGAAGGCCAGAGTACGCTAAAACCATTGGAAGCTTTCAATGCAGAAGTTGCAATGACTTCTGCAAGAATGGCAATCGAAAGATATAAAAAAGACATATTTCTCCCTATAACACCCGTTCTGCATGCTGCATCAGGTGATCCTGTTCTGACTTCAGCCAGCTTTCAGCTTGTGTAGTCGTGGGGGTAGCATATTGAAATTGGTAATCCGGCTGGTATATATCCAGCTCAAAAATCAGGTCAATTTGACGACCATCTAAACTTATATGCTGAACCAGACGGGTTTCATTGAGAACTTCAAAATTTTCCAGGTTAAAGGCTTTGCCTGTTTCGCTTGTGCGGGTGCTGTAAGTTTTAGCTTGACCCTCAGTCCCAATAGAAACCTCAAAACTTTCCAACAAGGCAAACACGGTCGGATCGACAGCTTTCAAATCCATTTGAGCTACTACACTTTGCACTTCAGGCAAACGCGTCAGGGCATAGGCAATATGATCAGCGCAAATAATCAGGCCACCATCCATTTCCAGTGTCTGACCAGATTGAACATCAAGTGCAGACTGAAGACGCAGGCCTAAAAATAAACCGTGCTGTACCTGCTGGCGCCAGTCTTCGACATAAACATTACTTGGAGAAAATTCCAGAATGCAGTTGCCAATCGCATGTAACCTGGCTGGTTCCGGCCATTGCACATGATTCTGGTAATTGGCGTAGTCTTTCACTTCCCAGGACAAGAGTTGGCTGGCACTATCCCAAAGTGTATTGCCAATCCAGCCTTGGCGTTCCTGAACAGCAGTTCCCGTCTGGCTTTTTAGACGAAGATCAATAGTAAAACTGCGCGACTGAAACCAGTACACAATGGTATTTTCATCAGTCAGGCCATTATAAAAACTGATACTTTTACGCCGGAAAGCACCGTATAAAAAGTCCGGAATAATCTCTGGCTGAGGGGTGGTGGGCTTTAAAGTCTTAATCACTTCAAACAGATTCATGATGCTGTCTCCGCCTGTTCTTCAAGTCCAAAAGAGGAAAGTGGTACAGCATTTTTTAAGATCAGTTCACCGCTAGCAATGCGCTGTTTTAAATATTGAAAGGTCTGGGCGGTCTGATTAAACAGATGCTCACCCCCGATCAAGGCAGAATATTTGGAATTTTCAGTGTGAATAACCGGTTCAATAACGGTGTCATAATTGCAGGCGCAAAACAGCGGGAATGAATAACGTTCTTCCGAGACCTTTTTCACGCGGTGCTTGGTGGCGAGATATTTACCATTCGACAGAATTTCCATCATGTCACCGATATTCATCACCAGGGTATTTTCAATCAGAGGAATGTCGATCCATTCGCCGGTTTTATTTAAAACCTGTAAGCCGGGCGCGGTTGGTAACAGCAAGGTAAAGCATTCGTAATCGGTATGTGCGCCAATGCCTTCGGCATCTTGCACTTCCGGATTATAGGGATAATGAATCAAGCGTAGCTGACTTGGTGCATCAGTAATTTTGCTTTCAAAAAAGTCCTCACGAACGCCCAACGCCAGTGCAAAGGCAGAAAAAATCTGCCGGCTGATCTCACGCAGATGACTATAGTATTGGCTGACAATAGACTTGAAATCCGGATGGTCTGGCCATAAGGTGGGCCCAAGTAAAGGACAGTCTTTTCTTACCCCCTGATAATCATAATTGACATCATAGGCTTCTTTTAAATCATAACTGTTGCCGGCAAACTGTTCTTCGCCAATCGGCACATAGCCACTATGGTTTTTTGATTTGCCAATATAGTGCTGCATTTTGGTGTCCAGATCCTGAGAAAAATAGGACTGGGCCATTTCAATCAGGGCTTTGGCGTAATCAGAATTAAACTGGCTACCTTGCAGATAAAGAAATCCGACTTCTTTACAGGCATGATCCAGAGCATGAGCAACTTCAATACGATCGGCTAAATCCGGACTTTGTAATTTTGAAATATCAACCAGTGGGAGTACATATTGCGCTTGCATGATAATCACCTCTAATGTTGGTCGTCCAACACAGCGATTAAAACCTTCGGGTCGTCCCAAAGGCATTTTGAATAAGATTATTTATTGCTGCTGACCTTGGTCATACGCGGAATGACTGGCAGTTCTGCCAGTGCCGGATCCAGTTCATCTTCCTCAGCATGCACCAGATAATCGACACGTTGTCTTAACTGTTTAAATTCAGGACTAAGCATGACGTCTGGATGGCGTGGACGAGGTAGATCAACTTCGATAATTTCCTTGATTTCACCCGGATTGGCTTTCAGCGCCACAATACGGTCGGCCAGTAAAATGGCTTCATCCATATCGTGAGTCACAAAAATGATGGTGATGTCGATATTTTGCCAAAGATCCATCAGATGACGCTGCATTTTTTGCCGGGTATGCGGATCGAGTGCTCCAAAGGGTTCATCCATCAACAGGATCTTCGGTTCATTGACCAAAGCTCGGGCAATCGCGACACGCTGTTTCATCCCGCCAGACAACTCATGCGGATACTGGTTTTCATACTTTTCCAGACCAATGATATTGATCCATTCACGTGCCTGTGCTTCTGCCGCTGCACTACTTTGGCCTTTCATGCGCGGACCAAACATGACATTTTCCTTGACGGTTTTCCATGGAAACAGGGTATAGCCCTGAAACACCATGCCACGCTCCGGACTTGGGCCGGTAATTGGCTGGCCATCCACCAGAATCTCACCACTGCTATAAGGATCCAGACCGGCCACTACACGGCTAAAGGTTGACTTGCCGCAACCGGAAGGCCCAATCACACAGATGAACTCACGCTTATGAATTTTCAAATCTAGAGCATTTAAAACCGTACGTTCAGTTTTGCCATGACTGAATTTTTGTGTCAGTTGCTTCGCTTCCAGAATCACCGGACGACTATAAATCTTGTCAAAGTATTCGCGGGTATTAAATTCAGTGTTTTGCATCAGTTAGCTCCCGGTTTCCATTTAAATAAGCGTTGTCCCAGTTTCATTAAAATCACATCACAGAGCAGACCAATCACCCCAATGATCAGGATCGCGGCAAAGACATTATCAAAGTTCTGATAACGGGCTTGCTGGGTAATGAACCAGGTAATCCCGGAGGTACTGCCGATTAGTTCTGCTACGATCAGGTAAGTCCATGCCCAGCCGAGCAGCACACGCAGATTGCGGTAAATTTCAGGCAGGGCGGCAGGAATCACCACATGTAGCAGGCTTTTGAATTTATTGGTGCCCAAGGTAAAACCGGCTTCAATCAGGCTGCGATCGACCAGACGTGTGGTATTGGCAATAATCAGGATTTGCTGGAACAAGGTTCCAATCACAATAATGGCAATTTTTGGTGCATCATTAATTCCGAGAATTGCCACTGCCAGTGCACCAAAGGCCGGAGCAGGCAAATAACGAAAAAATTCGACAAAGGGCTCGGTCAGCTGGGAAATTTTATTGGAAAACCCGCATAAAATACCGAGTGGAATACCCACCAAGGAAGAAATAAAGAACGCAGTAAATACCAGTTTGATACTGTGCCACAGGCTTTCATGAAACCAGGGCGCATTGGCCTGAGCCGGCTCCGTGGTAAAAGCTGTGATCAGTGCAATTGCCACTTGATGTGGTGCAGGCAGATAAATCGGGTTGACCAGAATACCCTGCGGCGGAGCCAGACCTTGATCTACTGCAGATTGCGCAGCAGAAAAAAACTGGTCTTTATCAATACGACTCTCGACCTGTAAATAGGCAACACTACCGGAATCAGTAATCTGGACTTGTGGATGCCAAATAAATGGCAAGTAGCTGACTGCACACCAAATTAAAATTGGTATTAAAAAAGACCCCAAGCCAAACAGTAATTTATTTCTTTGACTGAGTTCACGTGCAACGTAACTCATAGTGTTGCCCCTCAATATTACAAATTTTATAAAACGTAATACTGAATAAGCAAAATGGATGCCATTTCATACCAAATCATGAAATGACTCTTAAAAGGATTTATTTTTTAGAAAAAATTAGCAGACAACTCTTAATCATATTTAAGAAGTTAGATCAGAATGCAGAGATTTTTAATCATTTTCTGGAAAATAGACTCAATAAAAAAGACCTGAAAAATCAGGCCTCTTTTTTCAGTAACATCATTTAGCCAATAATATCTGCATGCTGGTTTTGCAAGCTATAGATGCACTGCTGCGCAATCTGTTTTTTCTCGGCTGCGGTCATTTCAATATTTTCCCATTTCTGCATCTGCTGCAAGAGCCAGATAAAATCATCAACTTTCGGTTGGGCACTTTCCCCAACAAAATTCCGGATAATATTCTTGATCTTGTAAAAGTCATAGACATGCCGCTGCGCGGAACATTCAAACTGAATAATCTGATAATCGACTAACATATCCCAGACTTCGGAAAGATCAGGGCGCTGCTTTAAATCATCCTGCGCTTTTTGTACTGCCTTGACCACTGCCTCTACAGTAAATGGATGCTGTTCTGCCCATTCCTGGGTCATGGCCAGAACTTTATCTGCAACTTTGGGAATCACATTCTGGCTGGCGGCGACGATAAAGCTATAGCCTTCAAGTTTGGCCTGGATATTCCAGGGTTCTCCCACACAAAAGCCATCGAATACCTGTTTTGAAATTCCTTTTACCATGGAAGGCGGTGGAGACGTCATCAGCTGGATATTCTTGGCCAGTTGTGGATCAGTCAGTGCCAGCCATTCTTTTAAGCAGTAATGGTGAATCGAATATTTATACACATAGGCCAGATTGATGGGATGATTCTGTTGTAAAGCCTGTACCAGTTTCTTTGAGGTGCTTTGTTCATCATCCTCAGGCTGGATACCGAGTTCATAGCACAGATCTTGGCGCAGACTAATAAAAGCCTGATTCACACTCAGTACTAGAGGGGTTTGTAAAGCCACCTGTAACTGGTCTGTGCCCAGGGCAGCAGCGGGCAACATGGCAGACAGGGAATGTGCAGCATCCAGAAAGCCATAGGCCAGACGGTCACGCAAACTTGACCAGGAGGCTTCGCGGATTAAATTGATGGTTAATCCTTGCTCAGCAAAATACCCCTGTTTTTCGGCCCAGAGAATGGCAACACAATCAAGTAAAGGAATATAGCCAATATTGAGTTCAGTTTTTTCTAATGTGGACATATGCTTTTCCTTATTGGCCCAGTAACAGCTTTTGTGCATCCAGTAAGCGTCTGGCCATTTCACCAATGGTAATCCGGTGACTCATGGCATTTTTACGCAATAAAGCAAAAGCTTGCTCTTCCGTTAATGCATGCAGCTGGATGAGCAACGCTTTGGCTTTATCGATATCTTTACGGTCAATCAGTTTGTCCTGGGTTTCTTTTAAATCATTCAGCAGCTTTTTATGCTTGCGAAACTGTTCAATTGAAATTTCCAGAATGCTTTCTAGTTTGGTGGGATCAATACCATCGACAATATAAGCCGTGATTCCGGCATCAATCGCACTTTTGATGGTGTCTTTATTGGAGTTCTGGGTAAACAGCACGGTCGGAAGTTCATATTGGCTGACACAGCTTTCAATAATATCCCGATGCGGATGATCCATATTCAGCAAGATCACATCTGCATGAATACCCTTAACATGTACCATATTCAGGTCATTCAGGATTAAACAGGCCACCACCTGAAAATCATGTGAAAGTAAGGATTCCTGGATGAATTGGGCGCGCTCCAGATCATCATCAATAAGAGCAATTCGTAATTTGGACATGGAATATTTTCAAGTAAGGCCTAAGGAATATTCAAGCAGGAGTAAAGCAAAAAACATGCCATTAAATTGGTGCATAAAATTCTATTTTTCTGTTCAATTTAGTGCATAGCTTTAGGGATTTCAGCTGATGGCTGATCAAAATGAAGCGTTTAGGTAGATCATCTGCCTGAAATAAGGCGTTTTCTTATTGGAAAAGTTGGCACGATTTCTGCATTTATTAAATCGTCAAAGATGACTTTCAATACTAACAACGGCCAACGATGTCCGTTCTGATCGTAATTGCACTTTCAAGGAGTGTGATTGGTATTTCGTTCAGCACAGGATAAATGACATGGTCAGTTGTTCAGCAATACAAAACGCACAAGCGTTTCAACCCTTCCTCCAGCATTACAAAGCGCTGGGTTGCGGTATTTACAACATATTCAATCAGCAGACATATCAATGCCTAGACGTGATATGCGGCTTTTTATCATCTTTAAAAAAACAATAGTTGGAGTGCAGATATGAAAATTCTCATGATTGGGCATGGCATGGTGGGGCATAAATTCATCGAATCTGTACTGGAACAGGCCGGTGATGACATTGAGCTGACCATTTTGGCAGAAGAGCCACATTTAGCTTATGACCGGGTACATTTGACCGAATATTTCAGCGGCAAGTCGGTCAAGGATCTGAGTCTGTGTCGTAGTGATTTTGCCGATGCTTATGGCATTGATTTGCGACTTAATACTAAAGCGGTTGAAATTGATCAGCTCCATAAAACCGTCACCACCAGCCAGGGTGATGTGCTGAGTTTTGACAAGTTGATTCTCGCTACCGGTTCTTATGCCTTTGTGCCACCAATCCCGGGCAATGACCGTCAGAATTGCTTTGTTTATCGTACCATTGAAGATCTGGATGCCATTCGTGCAGCCAGTCTGAATGCCAAAACTGGCGTAGTGATTGGCGGCGGCTTGCTAGGGCTGGAAGCAGCGAAAGCCCTGCGAGATCTGAATCTGGAAACTCATGTCGTAGAATTTGCTCCGCGTCTGATGGCGGTGCAGATTGATGATCTGGGCGGCCGGGTACTGCGCTCTAAAATTGAAGACCTTGGTGTCAAGGTACATACTCAAAAGGCCACGTCAAGTATTGAAGATGGTGACAGCACTCAGCATGTAATGAAGTTCGGAGATGGTTCGGTGCTTGAAACCGATATCATCCTGTTCTCGGCCGGCATTCGTCCGCGTGATGAACTGGCGCGCCAAAGTGGTTTACTGATTGGTGAGCGTGGCGGCATCATCATTAATGATTATTGCCAGACCTCACATCCGGACATTTATGCCATTGGTGAATGTGCACTTTGGGACAATAAAATTTATGGTCTGGTTGCACCAGGCTATGACATGGCGCGGATCGCGGCAAAACATGTCCTAGGCCAAGAAAGTCATGCATTCGCTGGTGCAGACATGAGCACCAAACTCAAACTGATGGGGGTGGATGTTGCCTCTATTGGTGATGCACATGCTATGTCCCCAGGGGCCTTGAGCTATTTCTATGCTGATGAAGCGGCGCAGGTTTATAAAAAAATCGTGGTGTCAGCAGACAAGACCAAGCTGCTGGGCGCGGTGCTGGTGGGCTGTGCCAAAGAATATAGTGATCTCCTGCAAATGATGCTAAATGGTCTGGCTGTACCGGAGCAACCGGAAAGCCTGATCATGCCGGGCTTTGATCAGTCAACCTCCAAATCAGGTGGCAGTGGCATCGATTTATTGCCTGACAGTGCGACCATCTGTTCCTGTAATAACGTTTCCAAAGCTGATATCTGTTCAGCCATTGATGGCGGTGCGACTTCATTGGGTGCATTGAAAAAATGCACGCAGGCTGCAACAGCGTGCGGTGGCTGTGCGCCACTGGTAACGCAGGTTCTCAAATCTGAATTACAGCGTCAGGGTGTCACGGTGAACAATCACCTGTGTGAACACTTTGCCTATTCACGTCAGGAACTGTATCACCTGGTTCGTGTGCATGAGATCAAGACATTCTCTGACCTGATTCAGCAACATGGGCACGGCATGGGCTGTGATATCTGTAAACCGACTGTAGCCAATATTCTGGCATCCTGCTGGAATGATTTTGTTCTGAAACCAAGTCATGCCGGTTTGCAGGATAGCAACGACTACTACCTCGGCAATATCCAGAAAGATGGTTCCTATTCGATTGTGCCACGTGTGGCAGGCGGCGAGATTACCCCGGATGGTCTGATTACCATCGGTCAGATCGCCAAAGATTATGGTCTATATACCAAAATCACGGGCGGACAACGAATTGACATGTTTGGTGCGCAGGTACATCAACTGCCTGAAATCTGGGAAAAACTGATCAATGCCGGTTTCGAGTCCGGACATGCTTACGGCAAATCCTTACGTACGGTGAAATCTTGTGTGGGTAGTACCTGGTGCCGTTTTGGAGTCGATGATTCTGTCGGCTTGGCGATTTTCCTGGAAAATCGTTATAAAGGCCTGCGTTCACCCCATAAAACCAAAATGGCAGTATCCGGCTGTACCCGTGAATGTGCAGAAGCACAGAGCAAGGATGTCGGTGTCATTGCCACGGAAAAAGGCTGGAATCTATATGTATGCGGAAATGGCGGCATGAAACCGCGCCATGCTGAACTGCTCGCCTCGGATCTGGATACTCCCACACTCATCAAATATATCGACCGCTTCTTTATGTTCTATATCCAGACAGCAGACCGTCTGCAGCGCACCAGTGTGTGGCGTGACAATATGGAAGGTGGGCTGGACTATCTGAAAGATGTCATTGTGCATGATTCGCTCGGCATTGCCGCTGAACTGGAAAGCCGTATGCAGCATGTGATTGGCACTTATCAGGATGAATGGCGCACTGCGATTGAAGATCCTGAAGTGCGCAAACGCTTTAAGACTTTTATTAATGCCAAAGTAGCCGAGCAGAATGACCCGCATATTCAGTTTGCGCCTGTACGTGGCCAGATTCGTCCAAAGACAGAAGCTGAACGTGATTTAAACCGTATTCCAGTGGTTGAAGCCTAAATACCACAGTCAGGGAGAATGAAAATGACAATTTTAAAAGACATGAACGAACTGAACTGGTACGAAGTCTGCAATCTGGATGAGATCACTCCGAATACCGGTGTGGCAGCCCTGATTGAAGATCAGCAGATTGCAATTTTTCGCGTGGGTCAGGAACAGCGGGTTTATGCACTCAGCAATCAGGATCCGTTTAGTCTGGCCAATGTCATGGCACGTGGCATTCTGGGTGATCTGCAAGGTGAGCGTGTAGTCGCATCCCCAATTTACAAGCAGCATTTCAGTCTGGTGACCGGTCGTTGTCTGGAAGAACAAGAGCAGAAATTACTGGTATTTCCAACCCGAATTGAAAATGGCAAAGTTCTGGTGAGTCCGACTCCACAAAAAACTTATATTTCCAGTAATGGTCAAAACACAGAGCGCTTAAAACTGGTACTGATCGGGAATGGACTGGCGGGTATGCGTTGTCTGGAAGACTTGCTGGATATGGCGCCAGATCGTTATGACATTACCGTGATTGGGGAAGAGCCATGGGGCAATTACAACCGGATCATGTTGTCACCGGTATTGTCTGGTGAGAAAAGCTTTGCCGAAATTATGCTGCATTCAGCCGACTGGTATGCTGAAAAAGGCATTCGATTCATTGCTGGGGATGCAGCCATCGCTATCGACCGTTCGCGTAAACAGGTCCACACCCAAAAAGGCGAAGTCGTTGCTTATGATCGTCTGATTCTCGCCACTGGTTCCAAACCCTTCATGCCACCTATTCCGGGTGCTGAACTTGAAGGCGTGATTAGCTTCCGGGATATTCAGGATGTTAACCGCATGCTGGATTACTGCAAAACCAAGCAAAATGCCGTCGTGATTGGAGGTGGGTTGCTGGGTCTAGAAGCAGCTTATGGACTGAAGCAGCAGGGGATGAATGTAACTGTGCTGCATCTGATGGACCGTATTATGGATCGTCAACTGGATATGAAAGCCAGTCAAATGCTGAAAAAATCAATTGAAGATAAAGGCATCCGAATCATCACTGAAGCCAACACCGAAGAGCTGCTCGGTATTGATGGTCACGTGACTCAACTGCGACTAAAAGACGGGACAGTGCTGGATGCCGATTTGGTGGTCTTCGCCGTCGGGATTCGACCAAATAAAACCCTGGCTGAACAGGCTGGTCTGCGCTGCAATCGTGGGGTGCTGGTGAATGACACCATGCAAACCTATGACCCGAGTATTTATGCAGTGGGTGAATGCATTGAGCATCGTGGCCAGACCTTTGGACTGGTTGAGCCATTATGGGGACAGGCCTTTATCTGCGCGACGCATCTGGCTGAACATGGCCGACTGACCTTTAAGGCACCGACTGTTCCGACCCAACTCAAGGTTAGCGGATGTGATGTCTTCTCAGCCGGAAATTTTGAACCTCAGGATGATTTTGAAGATATCGTGCTGAATGATGAAAAACGTCAAATCTATAAACGGATCATTATCCAGCAGGACAAGGTCATTGGTGCGGTGCTATTTGGCGATACCGAAGATGGAGCTTGGTATGCAGAACTGATTGCAGATCAGACACCGATTAGTAATATCCGCAGCAAACTGCTTTTTGGTCGGGATTTTGCATTAAAAAAGGCAGGGTAATCGGATCAATCTCCCAACCCCTCTTTAAACAAGAGGGGAACCTCTCTCCTTTATTAAAGGAGGGTTGGTGAGGATTAAAGCTTTTGAGATATAGAAAATATTTAAATCAAACCTGTAAAAGCTAGATATCAGCGTTTTGGTGAAACACGTTAATTTGGATGATTAAGGAGCACAGCAGCAATGAATAGTATTCCGATTATGGAACTACATAGCTCTACTGAATCCCAAATAAAAACCACTCAGACGACCTGTCCTTATTGTGGAGTAGGCTGTGGCGTCATCGCGCACATAAGCCAAACTCCTATGGGTGAAAAGGTTCAGGTTGAAGGCGATGTTCAGCATCCTGCGAACTTGGGCAAGTTGTGTATTAAAGGCAGTCATCTCGCCGATACACTTGGCTTAAAAACCCGGCTTCTGCATCCGATGACAGGTCGAAAAGAGCAGCGGCAAATAAGCACTTGGGATCATGCCATTTCTAGTATTGCCAATAAATTTCAGCAATGTATTGATCAATATGGACGCGACAGCATCGCCTTTTATGTCTCCGGCCAGCTTTTGACTGAAGACTATTATGTGGTGAACAAGTTTGTAAAAGGCTATCTGGGTACTGCCAATATTGATACCAATTCAAGACTGTGCATGTCATCTGCTGTGGCGGCACATAAACGGGCTTTTGGCGAAGACCTGGTACCAGCCAGCTATACAGATTTTGAGCAGACAGAAATGGTGGTTCTGGTAGGTTCCAATACTGCCTGGTGCCATCCGGTGCTTTATCAGCGCATCATGAAAGCCAAGGAAGAGCGGGATTTATTCGTGGTGGTGATTGATCCGCGCTTTACTGCAACCTGTGAAGCGGCAGATTTACACTTGCCGATTTTACCAGGTCAGGATGTCGCGCTGTTTAATGGCTTGTTGCAGTATCTTCAGCAAAATGGTCATGCCGATCTGGATTTTGTTACCCAACATACTCAAGGTCTGGAGCAGGCGCTTGCCAGCAGCTCGACAGAGTCATCACTTGAAAGCGTGGCAAAATGTACCGGTATTGCTATTGAAAAATTAACCTTATTTTTTCAGAAATTTGCCCAGACCGAAAAAATCATGAGCCTGTTTTCCATGGGCGTAAACCAATCTTCTCAAGGGGTAGACAAGGCCAATAGCATTATCAACTGTCATTTATTGACAGGAAAAATAGGCAAACCCGGTTCGGCACCTTTTTCCATGACCGGACAGCCGAATGCGATGGGCGGACGGGAGGTCAGTGGGCTGGCCAATATGCTGGCCAGTCATCTGGATTTGGATAACCCACAGCATCAGCAACTGGTGCAGGATTTCTGGCAAAGCCCGGTCATCGCGCGTCAGCCCGGATTAAAAGCAGTAGATTTATTTCAAGCGGTGGAAAGCGGGAAAATCAAGGCGATCTGGATTATGGCCACCAATCCGATCGTGAGTTTGCCTGATGCAGATCAGGTTAAACGCGCTCTGGAAAAGTGTGAATTTGTGGTGGTTTCCGATATTTGTCTCGACACCGATACCACGCAATATGCCGATGTACTGTTACCGGCACTGGGTTGGGGCGAAAAAGATGGCACAGTCACCAATTCGGAGCGACGTATTTCCCGGCAAAAGGCTTTTTTGCCGGCTCCGGGTGAAGCCAAAGCAGACTGGTGGACTATTTCCCGGGTGGCTAAAGCTTTAGGTTTTCGCGGTTTTGACTTTAAAAATAGCCATGACATTTTTCTGGAACATGCCCGTTTATCTGCCTATCAGAATGGTTCACTTTCGCAACGCGCAGATACGCCAAATTTCCGCTATTTCAACCTGCAAGGTTTAACTCAACTCGGTTTTGTGGAATATCAGCATCTGACACCGATTCAGTGGCCGGTCTGGGATAAGCAAGAAGTTCATCAGATTGGTCAACTATTTAGTCAAGGCCAGTTTAGTCATGTAGATGGCAAAGCCAGATTGGTGCCGACGATTGCAGCCGATCCGGTACATGCTATTTCTGCTGAATATCCTCTGATTCTAAATACCGGACGCATTCGTGATCAATGGCACACCATGAGCCGTACCGGATTATCTGCCAGTTTATCCCAGCATCGTGCCGAGCCTTATTGTGAGCTGCATCCGCACGATGCGCTAAAATATGGCCTGAAAGATGCCGAGCTGGTCGAGGTGAAATCGGCTTGGGGAAGTTGTGTACTCCGTGTGCAATTTTCACAAAATATGCGACGTGGCCAGATTTTTGCACCGATTCACTGGAACGACCAGTTTGCGTCCGATGCGCGGATTGGCAAAGTGGTGAATCCGGTGGTTGACCCGATTTCCGGCGAGCCAGAGTTTAAGCATACTCCGGTGATGATCCAGCCATTTTATACTCAGTGGCAGGGCGTGCTGTATGTACGGGAAGGCTTTGAACAACAGATCCAGACCATGATTGAAAATATGGTGTGGTGGAACAAAATTCAAACCACTCAGGCCATCCGTTATGAACTGGCAGACCGGCGCCGTTTTTCTGAGATCACCGGGCAGATCAAGAGCTTGTTAGCCTTTGATGATGAAAGCTTTGAATGGCTGAGTCTCGAAGATCAAACGGCGCATATCAGTCATAGTGTAGTGCTTCAGGATGGCCAGTTAATTGCCAGTTTTTATATCGCACCGGCGGCACTATTGCCAGATCGTGACTGGGTGGCAGGCCTGTTTAGACGTGAACGTCTGAGTGCATTGCATCGTAAAGCATTGCTGGCAGGTCAGGCCATGTCGATGGGAAATAGTGAAGGGGCATTGGTCTGTAGCTGTTTTAAGGTCGGTAAGAACC
This sequence comes from Acinetobacter sp. AR2-3, assembly GCF_001878775.1. Lineage (NCBI taxonomy): Bacteria > Pseudomonadati > Pseudomonadota > Gammaproteobacteria > Moraxellales > Moraxellaceae > Acinetobacter > Acinetobacter sp. AR2-3. The sequence continues at coordinate 24,095 of NZ_MJIQ01000047.1, read as the reverse complement.
GAATTATTCAAACCATTAAAGATAAAAATATCACGCATGAAAAACAGGTGACTGCATGTCTAAAAGCCGGAGGAAATTGCGGTTCGTGTTTGCCAGAAATTAGAGGCCTGATTAAGGCCTGCCAGACGGAGTGCATAGAATGAAAAGAAGAGTGATGAAGACGGTGTCTTATCCGGAAACCGACGTGGTGATTCTGGCCGGAGGTTTAGCGCGGCGCATGAATGGCATCAATAAATTGCTGCACAAATTTGATGATGAAATCCAGCTGATTAAAATCCATCAGCAACTGAAGTCCCGGGCAAGCAAAGTCTGGGTCAATAGCCATCGGGATCACTCTATTTATAAACGGATGATTCCTTCGATTGATTTTTATCAGGACGATGAACCCGGCTTTCAGGGACCATTGATGGGCATGAAGAGTGCCTGGTCACATGTGGAATCTGATTATGTGCTGTTCGTGCCTTGTGATGTGACCTATATCCCCAAAAAGGTCATTTCACGTTTACATCAGGCCTTGCAACGACATCCCTTATGTGAAGTGGCGGTAGTTGAAATCAATGAAAAGGCATTGTTTCCATTCTGTCTGATGAAACACAGCAGCTTACCCACTCTTATACAACATCTTGAAAATGATCAGCACAGTTTAAAACTCTGTTTTGTTGACATGCACATGCAGCGGGCAAGCTTTAAAAATCGTGCCCTGTTTTTTCACAGTATTAATTCATTTGACGAGCTACAGCAGCATCAACAGCTTAACTTTCTCTAGCGTTTAAAATGCTAAAAGTCGAATTATCATATCCTGGTTCACCAAAATATTGCTTTTTTTATTTTTCGAGCGAACTTTTGGATTAAAAAAGAACAAATATTACCCATTAATATTCATTAAACATAAATTTGTGCAAAGTTGGAACACTTTTTGCTCATTCATTGTGAAGAAATAGGGCAGTAACTCAAGACTGTTAAATAACCGTGCAGATCTCATCATGGACCGCAGCAATGAACAGCATGACAGCTTTAGCACCTCGCAGTATCTTTCAGGATCAGTTTGGACGCCAGAAACGTAAGTTGCGGATCTCGGTGACTGACCGCTGTAATTTTAAATGCAGCTATTGCATGCCTGAACATCCGCAATGGATAAATAAAAAAGATTTGCTCAGTTTTGAAGCCCTGTATGCTTTTTGCGAGTTTATGGTGCGACACGGGATTGAGCAGATCCGCGTGACGGGGGGCGAACCGTTGATGCGTCAGGGTATTGTTCATTTTATTGCCTGCTTACAGACATTGAAAGCAATTGGCCTGAAACGTATTTCCATGACCAGTAATGGCCATTATTTAAAAGATTATGCTCAAGCGCTTAAACAGGCAGGACTGGACGATCTGAATATCAGTCTAGACAGTCTTGATCCAAAGCAGTTTCAGCAACTGACCCAAAAACAGTTACAGCCTGTACTTCAAGGTATTTCTGCCGCACAGCAGGCAGGTTTGACCGTCAAGATCAATAGTGTGCTCATCAAAGGCATCAATGACAATCAGATTATTCCTTTGGTGAAATGGGCACAGCATCAGGCTGTAGAACTGCGTTTTATTGAGTTTATGCCCCTCGATGGCGATCAGAAATGGAATCCGTCTGATGTCATCAGTGAGCAAGATATCTTGGATCAACTGAAAACCGAATTTGATGTCCGGGTATCTCAAGGTCAAGGTGCTAATCCGGCACGCTGTTATCTGGTCAATGGGCAGCCTTTGGGGATTATTTCCACCATTACCCATTCATTTTGCAGTGATTGTGACCGTCTGCGCCTCAATGCCCAAGGTGAATTTTATAACTGTTTATTTGCCAGACAAGGCCTGAACCTTAAGGCAGATATCGAACAACTGGCGCTGGATCATTTCGCCACACAGACATTTCAGCACAAGCTCCACGCTTATATCTGGCATAAAGAGGCCGGCTTCCATGCGATCCAGCAATCACCAATACAAAAGCCGATCCGAAAAATCAGCATGCACAGCATTGGAGGGTAAATATGTCACTCACTCAGCAAAAATTAATTCATATCAAAATAGAAGCCTTCGGTGCGATTGAACGACAAATTCCCGCAGATTTGAGTTTGCAATGCGAGTCTGAAATTCATGTTTCTGAAGTCCTGAACCAGTTGCTATCCCTCTATCCCGATATACAGCCCATGCTGGAACGTTGTGCCTGTGCAATCGGTGAAGACATTATTTCCAGACAGAATGTTTTAAATCGTGACAGTACGCTGGTGCTGTTATCGCCGGTAGCAGGAGGCTGAGATGCAACTCAAGTCACTAAAACAATTTGCCCGAATCCAGCAGACTGCTTTTAGTCTGGAGGATTTTGATGGTATCCAGCATTTTCCGGAATGTGGTGGAATCGGCATCTTTGTCGGAACAGTACGTAACCATCATCAGGGGAAAGCTGTGCGTGCCCTGAAATATACCGCCTATGCGCCTGTGGCTGAAAAAATGATTCGTGAAATTGAACAGCAGATTCAGACCAAATACCAGGTGTCTTATGTGCGGGTGGTGCATCGGATTGGTGAGTTGGGGATTGGAGAAACAGCCATCATTGCTATGGCTTATGCGGCCCATCGTCGTGAGGCCTTTGCGGCTTGTGAGGAAGCTGTGGAACGGGTGAAGCATGAAGTTCCGGTCTGGAAAGAAGAATTTTATATGGATGGTAGCAGTCAATATGTCGAAGGCTGTTGTATCCGAAAAGATCATGGACCTGAAACGGATCATTCTTATCCTGCAGAAGATCAGCATTGTCACCATCACCATGTAGCACCACACACTTGCCAATCACCATCTAATTAAATGCGTCTAATGAGGATGCATAAGGTGAATCACTTTAAACAGATTTTAAAATTAGCTCGGGATGAATCATGAAAAATGTAGGGATGAAAGCAGAAAGTTACCGTACAGCAATTGCCACTGGAATCCTGCATGCACCGCCACATTGCATTGAGTTGCTGCGTAATGGCAATACTGAAAAAGGTGATGCCCTGAAAACAGCACGCATTGCCGGCATTCTCGGTGCCAAACGTACCGATGAGCTGATTCCACTATGCCATCCATTGCCGATTTATCGTGCCGATGTGGAATATGAACTGTTTGATGCGCATGTCGAAATTATTGCTACCGTTGAAACCATTGGACCAACCGGTGTGGAAATGGAAGCTTTGACAGCGGTAAGTGTGGCGGGTCTGACCTTGTATGACATGCTGAAACCGCATTGTGAACCGGAAGATTTGTCGCTGGATCAATGCAGGTTGCAGCAGAAAAAAGGTGGAAAATCACATTTTACCCGCGTACTTAAAGAGAGTCTGTCCGCTTCAGTTATTGTGCTGTCCGATACGGTTGCAGCAGGCAAAAAGCCGGACACTGCAGGACAAAACGTACTGGAAATTTTAAAAGAAGCCAATTTTGACGCTATTAATTATCAGGTCATTCCCGATAGCCCAGAACAGCTCTTGACCCTGATTGAACAGCAGAAAAATCAGTATCCGCTGATTCTAACTGTGGGGGGCACTGGTTTAGGTCCTAAAGACCTGACGGTCGAAACCTTGCAACCTTTGCTGCAACGAGAAATTCCCGGCTTGATGGAAGCTTCACGTAGTTTTGGGCAGAAACGTACACCTTATGCGGCTTTAAGTCGTGGCGTGGCGGGCTATATTGAGAACAGTCTGGTGATGACCCTGCCGGGAAGTCGGCAGGGTGCGAAAGAATCCCTGATTGCGGTACTTCCTGCGTTGGTTCACTTATTTGATGTACAAAAAAATATTCCACATGCGGGAGGCTATCAATGAATCAGGCACTATCGCATTCAGCCTGCGGTGCTGAGCCGGGACTGATTTCTGTTGATCAGGCACTGCAGATGTTACTTGAGCAGACGCATATCTTGGTAGCTGAAAGCCTGCCGCTTGCTCGGGCTCTGAATCGCTATCTGGCAGAGGCGATTGATTCGGCCATACCATTGCCGCTGTTTTCACAAAGTGCTGTAGATGGCTATGCGCTTTGCAGTCCAGAAAATGTTAGTGCTCACAGCACTTTTGAACTCATTGGAGAGATTCGGGCAGGGCAAAGTACTGAAATTGAACTGCGGCCAGGTCAGGCGGTCCGGATTTTTACCGGTGCCAGGATTCCAGCAGGAACTACAACGGTCGCCCGTCAGGAAATTGTCAAATGCCATGCCAATCAAATCATTATTACAACAGACCTAAAGCCTCATACGGATATACGTGATGCAGGCGAGGAAATCGCACAAGGGCAGCGTCTGGCAGATGCAGGTCAAAAACTGCATGTAGGTGCAATTGCAGCTTTGAGCATGGCAGGCGTAAAGCAGGTTTCAGTCTATCGTTATCCTAAAATTGCTGTTGTGATTACTGGAGATGAAGTCGCTTCCAGCATTGAAGACCTGAATTCCGGAAAAATCTTTGACGCCAATGCTCCACTGATTCAGGCCTGGTTTCAATCACAGGGTCAAAACGTAGATATTCTGCATGTTTCAGATAATGAGTATGAGCTGCAAACGTTAATACATCGTCTTAAAAACCAATACGACTTCATATTGACCACAGGCGGGGTTTCGGTGGGTGATTATGATTTCATTCGTCCTGTTGCCCTGGAGCAGGGTTTTGAGCAGATTTTCTGGAAAGTGAAGCAGAAGCCCGGAAAACCGATGTTATTTGCCAAGTATCGTCGAGATGATCAAGGTTACTGTTATCTCTTGGGTTTGCCGGGAAATCCGGCTGCTGTGTATGTCGGGATGCAAATCTATACGGCAACTTTACTGAATGCCTTACAAGGGCAAAAGCAGTCACCTGCATGGCTTAGTGCGGTAATGACACATGATTTGAAAGCGGATGCACGTGAACGTTTTTTAAGAATGGCTGCAGAATTTGATCAGGGTACTTTAAAGCTCAAAAGCCTGGCGAAACAGCAGTCGCATATGTTGAGTAATCTGATGCAGGCCAATTGTCTGGTACGTATTCCGGCAGCAACAGAAATCCAAGCCGGGCATGTGGTACAAGGTTTACTGATTTGAAATGCCTGTCGCAATTCTCAATATTCGAATCACATAGAATGAGAAAGATGGATTTATTCAAAGTTCTACTCACTGGCGTGCTGTTGACTAGCCCCATGCTGTATGCCGAAACAGTTAAAATATATGCCGCAGCCAGCCTGACCAATGCGATTACTGATATTTCCAGACTATATGAGCAACAGCATCGGGACATCCAGATCGTTCCGGTTTTTGCTGCGTCTTCGGTATTGGCGAAACAAATTGCGGCGGGAGCGAGCAGTGATCTATTTTTCTCTGCAGACCTAGACTGGATGAATGATCTGATCAAGAAACAAAAAATTCAGATCGGTCAGATTCGACCTATGCTTTTGAATGAACTCGTATTGATTAGTTCTATTCAGCAAAAAAATCATTTTAAAATGTCAGCCAACTTTAATTTTGCTCAGGCCTTTCAGGGTTATTTATGTACCGGACAAATGGAATCGGTGCCTGCTGGAAAATATGCCAAACAAAGCTTAACCGGGCTGGGCTGGTTGAAACCGCTTCGAGGCAGAATTGTCGGTACGGATAGCGTCCGTTCAACTCTCGCATTTGTAGAACGTGGCGAATGTCAGGTCGGTATTGTGTATAGAACTGATGCCTTGATGAGTAAAAAAGTTAAAATTTCGGGGGTGTTTCCAGCCAGAACACATCGTCCGATTGTGTATCCGATTGCTTTAACCCGGCAGGGCCAGAAAAATCAGGCAGCAGTCCAATTTTCTAAATTTATCCAGACGAGTCCAAGGGCCAGGCAGATTTTCCAGAAATATGGTTTTAAGCTTAAGGTAGGCTAACTGCTCATGCTTACACCAGAAGAACTGAGTGCCTTAGCGCTTTCAGCCAAAGTAGCGGGCTTTGCCACAGCGGTGTGTCTGCCATTTGCTATCGCCGTAGCATGGTTACTGGCGCGTTATGAATTCAGGGCCAAATTTCTCGTAGAGGCAATATTGCAGATGCCTATGGTGCTACCGCCGGTAGTACTGGGCTATCTTCTGCTCCTGCTATTTGGTCATCAGGGTATGCTGGGGCAATATCTACATAAATGGGGAATACAGCTGATATTTAACTGGAAAGGTGCGGTACTGGCAGCAATGATTGTGGCATTTCCTTTAATGGTTCAACCCATTCGCTTGTCCTTTCAAATGATCAACCGGCAATTAGAACAGGTGGCAGGATCTCTAGGCGCAGCACCATGGTGGGTATTCTGTAGCATTAGCCTGCCTTTGGCTTTGCCTGGAATTTTAATCGGTAGCATTTTATGTTTCAGCCGCAGTCTGGGAGAATTTGGCGCCACCATTACCTTTGTCGGTAATATTCCCGAGGAAACCCGCACGATTCCTATCGCCATTTATAGCCTGCTACAACAGCCTGATGGAGAAAGCATGGCCATGCGTCTAGTCATTTTATCTCTGATTCTGGCTTTTTCTGCCTTGATTGCAAATTACTGGATCATGCAGAAATATCAACGTAAATTGGAGGCCTAAGATGCTGAAGTGTGATTTTCAGTTTAATTACGCAAATTTCCAGTTACAGGCCAGTCTGGATATGCAGACACAATTGATTGGTATCGTCGGAGCATCAGGAAGTGGGAAAAGCACCTTTTTAAAAAATATTGCAGGGCTATTAAAACCATCACAAGGCTTTATTCATTTTCAGCAAAAAATATTATTTGATCATCAGCAGAAACTGAATATTCCTGTTCATCAAAGAAAAATTGCCCTGATTTTTCAGCAAGCCTTGCTGTTTCCGCATCTGAATGTCATGCAGAATTTAAAATATGCAGAACAGCTAAATATAAAAAATAAAGGTCAGCAGAAATTTATGTTTGAAGACATTGTGGAGCTACTCGAATTAAAGGCTCTGCTTCGGCATCGGGCGCATCAGCTTTCTGGTGGACAGGCACAGCGCGTTTCTATCGGTCGTGCACTTTTATCTTCTCCCGACCTATTACTTTTGGATGAGCCTTTAAATGGACTGGATCAAAAGCTGAAAAACCAGATTTTACCTTTTCTTAAAATTGTGATTCATCAAACAAACTTACCCATGATTTATGTAACCCATCATGTAGATGAAGTAGCGTATTTACAGGCGCAGGTGCTGCATTTTGAAAAGGGAAAAATTATTTGATCCAGCCCTGCACCGATTTAAACCAGCAATGACTCCGAGCAGGTCATCCTCTCGCTGTTTTTCTAACAATGCCTCAGAAGATATCTATCTTTCTCTCTATTTTTAAAAAAGAAACATCTAAGTTAAAATCCTGAATATAAATTAGTTGATATAAAACAATATCTTATTCTATTTTAAAAATAATCTGGCATGACCTGTGCATATACCTGATTAAAGTCAAAGAAGACTCTACATTTGTATGACGGCCAATGACGTCCGTTCTGATCGTTACTGATATGCCTTGTGCATCACAGTGACTTAAATACGTTCAGTTCTGGTAAGGAAATGGCTATGTCTTCAAATACAAGTCTCAATAAAGCAACAAAAATAAGTCTATTTAACTTCAGTAGTTCAGCGATGCGGGCCTTCCATATGAGTTGGCTCGCTTTTTTTGTCTGTTTCTTTGCGTGGTTTGCCTGTGCACCCTTAATGCCTGTCATTGCCGGTGAATTCAGCCTGACCAAAGAGCAGATCGCCAATATCAATATTGCCGCAGTCGCTATTACAATTCTGGTGCGTCTGATCGTGGGGCCGTTGTGTGATAAATACGGTCCGCGTAAAACCTATACCGCCTTACTGATTATTGGCAGTATTCCGGTGTTTGGTGTGGCGTCGGCCAACAGTTATGAATCTTTCTTGTTTTTCCGTTTATTGATTGGTGCCATCGGTGCTAGTTTTGTCATTACCCAATATCATACCAGCATCATGTTTGCGCCGAATGTGGTGGGAACGGCAAATGCGACTACAGCAGGCTGGGGTAATGCCGGTGGCGGTGCGACCCAAGCCCTGATGCCTTTAATGCTGGCTGCTTTGGTCATGTTCGGTGTAGAACAGGCGATGGGATGGAGAATTGCGCTTCTGGTGCCGGGCATTCTGATGATAATTGTCGGTGTACTGTACTGGAAATTCACCCAAGACTGTCCACAAGGCAATTTTAAAGAACTTCGTGCTGAAGGTATTTCTGTTGGTAGCGATAAAAAAGGCGGCCTTGCAATCTTGATGCATGCCGCACGTAACTACCGTGTGTGGATTTTGTTTGGAGCTTATGCAGCCTGTTTTGGTATTGAAATTTTCATCCATAACATTATTGCCTTGTACTTTGTCGACAACTTCCAGTTTGGCCTAAAAGAAGCAGGCATGGCTGCCGGGATTTTTGGTTTACTGGCATTGTTTGCCCGTGCCTTGGGTGGCATTGTTTCAGACAAAGTTGCGATTCAAAAAGGTCTGGATGGTCGAACCAAAGTCCTGTTTGCCTTGATCATGCTGGAAGGTCTGTTTCTTATTCTATTTTCGCAAATGAACAGCGCGACCTTGGCGATCATGGCGATGACTATATTTGCCTTGTTTACTCATATGGCATGTGGTGCAACCTATGCACTGGTACCCTTTATCGACCGTGATGCCTTGGGTGGTGTGGCCGGTATTATTGGAGCAGGTGGCAATGTCGGCGCGGTAGCTGCAGGTTTCCTGTTAAAAGGCATGCTGGATATTCAAACCACTTTGATGGTACTGGGTAGCTTGGTGGTGATTGCTGCAAGTTGTGTGTTGATGATCCGCTTCTCTGTCGAACATAAAGAAAAAGAACAGCTGTTATATGAACAGGCAGTAAATGAACGTCATCTGGCGGAAGCACAGCAATAACACTACATTCCTGATTTAAAATGAATGAACAAAAAGGATAGCAATATCCTTTTTGTTGTTTTTGCTAACTCACTAATAAAATGATGAACCCAATATTCAGGATGGGAAAGTATTATTTAAACAGGACAGGAGGATTGAATTCATCGAATAAAAATAAAATTATTTATAGGTTGTAAGTTTAATTTGAGATGAAAAAATTATATATATTTTAATAACGATTTTAAAAAATAAATGAATTTAATGAGTGCAGATAAAATAAAAGCCATTTTCAAAATGGCTTTTATTTTTAGAATGATAAATTAATAGGTTTTGTAAGGTAAAAACTTTCCGGATAATACGACGTTCACCCGATCTCCGTTTGGATTATTCTCACGTTGAATATCCATATTGAAATCAATTGCACTCATAATTCCATCACCAAATTCTTCATGGATCAGTTCTTTAATAGTCATACCATAGACGCTGACAACCTCATACCAGCGATAAATCAGCGGATCTGTCGGCACGCTAGTTGGCAGAGAACCTTTATAGGGTACGATTTGCAGCCAGGCGATGGCTTCATCAGTCAATCCAAATATTTCACCAATTTTTTCTGCCTGTTCTTTATTAAAAGCCATCTGACCCAAACATGCGGCTGTCACCCATTCTTTAGAAAGGCCTATTGTTTCAGCGACATCTGCCCATGTAATAGACTTTAAAACTTTCGCTGAAATAATCATGTCTGTCACTTGTTGACGATGGCTAATCATAATCTTCTCCAATAGCTATATTTAAAAAATGACCGCTATAGATAATGCAGAGATTGTGCCAATATAATTATAAGGATGAAATTTTAAAATAATTTATAGGATTTTTATTAGCCATTTAAAATAATTGGCATGCTATTTGCTTTTATCTATATTAAATATGGCAACGGCGCCATGACACGATTGATCTGTTTGAATAATACAAGGCAAAGACGCCTAAGGTTGAAATAGACCTTAGGCGTTTTTTATTTGCAAACAGGTAAGTAATTTATATAAAGGGGATAAAAATATGGCTTATCTTGCTCCTGCAGAGTTTGCAAAAAAAGTGGTCGATGCCGGTGAGGCAAAACTTCATATGGCAACGCGCGATGTTTTAATCCGTGCGTTTATGGCAGGCGCAATTCTGGCGCTGGCAGCAGTATTTGCCGTGACGATTGCGGTACAAACAGGGGTGCCGCTGATCGGTGCGCTGCTATTTCCAGTCGGTTTCTGCATGTTGTATCTATTGGGCTATGACCTGCTGACCGGGGTATTTGTATTGACTCCATTAGCCTGGTTAGACAAACGTCCTGGGGTAACGTGGGCCCGTATTTTAAAAAACTGGGGACTGGTTTTTTTAGGTAACTTTGCCGGATGTTTAACCGTGGCCGTGTTGATGGCCGCGGTCTATACCATGGGTTTCGCCGCTGAACCGAATGCGGTTGGGGTGAAAATTGCCCATATTGGGGAAGACCGGACTTTGGGCTATGCCGAATATGGTTTTGCTGGCTGGATGACAATTTTTATCCGCGGCATGCTATGTAACTGGATGGTATCACTTGGTGTAATTGGCGCCATGATGTCAACCACAGTCAGCGGCAAATTCATCGCGATGTGGATGCCAATCATGCTGTTTTTCGCCATGGGCTTTGAACATTCAGTGGTGAATATGTTCCTGTTCCCATTTGCCATGATGATGGGCGGTGATTTCTCGATTACAGACTACTTCTTGTGGAATGAATTACCGGTGGCACTGGGGAATCTGGTGGGTGGTCTGGCTCTGACAGGTCTGGCGCTCTATACCACACATGTACGTACTGGCGATAAAAAAGAATTCTAATCTGAGCATGATGATTTATGTCTTGAGAGTAAAGGGATCGATTCGATCCCTTTTTGAGTATTTAAAATGAATAAAAAATTAAAGATCAGTATCGGGCAATATTCTTCCACTGGAATCAAAGCACAGAATCAGGATTTCCATGGGATCTATATTCCTGAAGGCCACGCGCTTAGCAGTAAGGGCATTGCCTGTGCAATTGCAGACGGGATCAGTAGCAGCAATGTCAGTCATATTGCAGCAGAAACTGCAGTCAGCAGTTTTCTATCGGATTATTATTCGACTTCAGATGCATGGAGCACCCAAACTTCAGCGGCACGGGTCATTCGTGCGACCAATTCCTGGCTCTATGCACAAACCCAGCAAAGCCGCGGGCGTTTTGATAAAGACCAAGGTTATGTCTGCACCTTTAGTGCACTGATTTTAAAACAAAATAGGGCACATATCTTTCATGCTGGCGACAGTCGGATTTATCGAATTCAGGCACAAGCCATTGAACAGTTGACGGCTGATCACCGCGTTTGCCTGTCATCAACAGAACATTATTTAAGTCGTGCACTGGGTGCCGACCATCGTATCGATGTCGATTATCAGCAGCTTGAATTATGTGAAGATGATTTCTTTATCTTGATGACGGATGGAGTCTATGAGTTTATTGATATGCAGCTCATATCGGAGATGCTGCAACAGCAACAACATCTGGATATCATTGCCAAGTCTATAGTCGAGCTAGCCTTTAAACGGGGCAGTGATGACAATCTCACCATTCAAATCATTAAAGTGGATCAACTACCAGAGGAAAAATACTTCCAGATTAAAAGTCATGTTTTATTTCCACAACAGCTAAGTCATGGTGATCTGTTTGAAGGTTATCGGATTGATAAAATCCTGCACCAAAATCATCGCAGCAGCCTCTATTTGGCGCATGATGAAGCGACACAAAATCAGTTGGTCATTAAAACCTTGTCTGTCGATGTGCAGGATGATCTCAAAGCCGTAGAACAATTTCAGCTGGAAGACTGGGTATCGAAACGCTTAAAACATGAAAATCTGCTGCAATGCTATCCACATAAGGGCAGCAAGAAGTTTTTATTTCAAAGTTATGAATATTTACAAGGGGAAAGCCTAAACCGATGGCTGCACCGTCATAAAACTGCTTTAACTTTACAGCAGTTGCTTCCGATCATTGAGCAGGTGGCCAAAGCATTGAATGCCATGCACCGTCTTGAAATGCTGCACCAGGATGTACGACCAGAAAATGTCATGCTGCTCGAACCAGCCGATACCTTGAAAGTGAAACTGATTGATTATGGATCGACTGCGGTCAGAGGTCTGGTTGAACTGAATCCCAAACACGCAGATGTTCCTTTGGGAACCTTGGCCTTTATGGCACCTGAGTATTTTATTGGACGCTCACCCTCAGTAAAATCAGATCAGTTCTCGCTGGCGGTGATGAGTTATTATTTATTAACCCGACAGTTGCCTTATGGGACGGACCTCGCGCGCTGCAAGACCGAAAAGGCCTTAAAGCAGGTTCGATATCATCCTCTCTATGAGTATCGACCGGATCTGCCACATGGCTTGGACGCAATCTTTAAAAAAGCGCTTTCCATTCGCCCGGAGCAGCGCTATGAAGCACTTTCAGCCTTTATATATGATCTGAAACACCCAGATATCAAATTTAAAAAATCAGTTTCACGCCCTATGCTTGAAAAGCATCCAGTCACTTTCTGGAAATCCTGCACAGCGATTCTTTTTTTGTTATTGCTCTGGGTGTTTGCACTATATTTTAGCCAATGAAAATAATCCAAATAAGCTGTTGAACGATTTTTTTTTGACTGAAGTAAAAAATCAGATGTGATTTGAGCTGAGATGTAGTCAAAATATCTATTTATTCTTATTGCAGATTTTTCTATTTTTACGATGATTGACTCTGTGTTTTCGAAGATTATCCCTATAAAATAGAAAGTGCAGTTAATATCTAAGTAAGCATAAAAACATTGGAATAATAATTGCTTATTTTTAATACCATTAGAATAAAAAGGCAGATGAGACATGAAAATTCAATTTTTTAAGCTGATTTTAATCTTGAGCAGCAGCATGGTGATGAGCCAAACCAGTCTCGCCGGAGATGGTGGCTTGCGTTTTGCTGAGAAAAATCAGGAAATAGCGGCACAAATTCAGGCCAAGAAAAAAACGGCAGAAATACAAGCGCAGTCCCTACAAGCAAAAGCCTCTACAGAAACGAAATAGTAAAATAGCACTCATCCAAGAAGGTGAGCTGTTCAGATTAGATCAGATGTATAAGATGTGGTGATGCGAAAAACTAGTCCCTAACTTTTTAATACTGAAAAAAAACTCCCCATCTATTTTAAGAATGGGGAGTTTTTTATTTTGCATCTCAGGGAAAATTACTGAATTTGTTCCTCATCCTGTCTTTCCTGACGCAGCTGATCACGTTGTCTCTGTGGATCATGAAGGCCTAATTGACCTCGCTGGATCTCACGATCCTGTTTTTCTTGAGGATCAAGTTGTTCTTCAGTGAGTTCTTCATCATTTCGATCGATTGGATTCGACATAGTCTTTCATCCTCTAAAATACTTTCTAATTTTTATTGTATGAGTGCAGCAAAATTATTCTGTGACTTTTATGCCTGAGTTAGTTTTCTATCTTGTTGCTGCTGTAAGTTTAATCAATATTTTATGGGTTATTTTAATGATGGTTAAGTTAACCAAGAAAATTAAATTAATGAAATTAAGGGAATAGTAATTTAAACCTATAAACCTAATAGTTGAATATATCTCATTATTCTGGTTTTGAAATGAGAAAAACTAAATAAAATAAGAAAAATGGGTTATGCTTAAGACAGATTAAGTGTCATCCGTCTTTTAAATTTCCGGTATTTTTCATGATAGAACTTCGCCATTTAAGAACTTTAACTGCTCTGCGGGAGCATGGTTCTCTGGTTGCAGCAGCAAGTGATTTATGTTTAACCCCATCAGCCTTGTCACATCAGCTACGTGAACTCGACCAATGGTTTGGCGTCGAAGTGGTCAATCGGCGTAGTCGCCCTGTGAGCTTTTCAAATGTTGGGGAGCGGTTGCTAAAACTGGCAGATGAAATATTACCGCAAGTTCAAATTGCACAGAGTGATATCAGCCGAATTGTGCATGGTCAGACCGGACGAATTGTTTTTTCCTCTGAATGTCATAGCTGTTTTGACTGGTTGATGCCGCTACTCAATCAATACCGGATGCAATATCCGGATGTAGACCTGGACTTTGCCTCAGGTTTTGAGTCGAATCCGCATGAATTATTGCAAACTGGAGAGTTTGATCTGCTGATTACGGCTGATCCGATTGCGCTTAAAGGCATTGAATATTTTCCAATATTTGAATACGAATCACGCTTGGTTTTATCCAATACCCATCCATTAGTACGTGCGAAAGAGATTACTGTTCAGGAACTTGCTGAAGAAACGCTGGTGACTTATCCGGTGGATAAACACCGTTTGGACATCATGTCGCGTTTGTTTATTCCCGCTAATATTCTACCAAAAGCCATTCGTACCACCGACTTGACCCAAATGCTGATTCAGCTGGTGGCAAGTGGTCGCGGGATTAGTGCATTACCTGATTGGGTGGTAAATGAATATGAGCAGAAAGGCTGGGTCACTTCACGCCGCCTCGACTGTGTGGCGCCTGAAGGCTTACGTCGAACTTTATACGCCGGCTATCGCACAGAAGAAAAACAGAAAGATTATTTTGAAGGCTTCTTGAAACAGCTGGATCGGTTTTCCAAGAAAAGACAGGTCTATTACAGCTAATTTGCGAATAGTTAAATATATTTAGTCCGTTATTTTTCTCTCAAGGATTTCAATTTTTCTATAAGGTGATGAGGTTAATCTTGTCTACTTTAAATCAGAAAATATACAACTTCGGCCAACTTTCGAAATTAAAGAACTGGTTTGGTCGATTATAAATTTTTCTACTTATCACATTTTGCCAAGTGGAAATACATCTGTGCAGAATTAAATTACATATTATTAAATATCAGTTATTTAAAAATTAATTTCTTGGAACTTGTGAGGATGTGGTTTTGATCTTGCAAGTTGATTTTTAATAAAAAGATTAAATAAAATGAAAAAACATACGCTGATCACTCAATTTTTTGGCAGAAAATAACTCCTGAAAATAACAATGTTGATCTATGCTACAGCATAATTTTTAAACTGATTTCCTCTCATAAAACGGAATCACTTATACAGGACTGTATAAACTCGCCATGCACATGACAAAAATTCCTCTCAAGAAAAGCCCGCTGAGCCTCATGATTCTGTCGATTGTCTCAGGTCATCTTTATGCTGAAACTGCCGTAGAACCGGACAATGTTCAACAGCTGAATACTATTGTGATCAGCGCTGAGCAAAATGCCAATCCGCAGCAGCAATATCAGAAAGAGCTGGCTCAGGTTTCAGGAGGAACGAATTTCATTGGTGAGCAGCAATTAGAACAGCAGCGACTTGCAACCACAGCCGATGTGTTCCGTTTACAGCCAGGAATTTATGCCCAGTCTGCAGGGAATGAAGGTGCAAAAATATCGATCCGTGGCTCAGGAATCAACCGGACTTCAGGTGCACACGCATCCGGTACGCACGTCCTGATTGACGATATTCCATTTACCGGGCCGGGCGGTACAGCGTATGAACTGCTAGAACCCTGGTGGATTGATCATGTCGGGGTTTATCGCGGAGCCAATGGCTTTAAGCAAGGCGGACTGGCCTTAGGTGGAACAATCAACTATAGAACCAAGACCGGCGCAGATCAGGATGGCTCTGAACTCAAATATGAAATGGGCAGCCATGGTTATCAAAAATATCAGTTTAGTACCGGCCGAAAGCTGGATCAGATGGATTATTATCTGGCGCTGACGAGTACCCAGTTTGATGGAATTCAGGATCATGCTGAAGGCGATGGTAAGGGTCTGGCTTTTAATTTGGGCTATCAGATCAGTCCGGATATCGAAACCCGTTTTTATGCTCGTTACCGTGAGAGCAAGCATTTAACTCCAGGACGGATTACACAAGAACAGCTCAAAAATGATCCTGAAGCAGCGAATAGCTTTAATTTAGCGGTAGATGCCAAACGGATTCAGCCGGGCAGTACTTGGCTGGCCAATACCACGACCTGGAATTTACAGGATGATGCAAAACTGACTGGCAGTCTGGCTTATCATCATTATCCGCTGGATTTACGTGAAAGCAGTTATCGTACCAATGTCGATTATGAAGATATTACAGCGCGCTTCCAGTATGAAAAACCTTACCAGTTTCTAGGTCTGGAGCATCAGGGGCGTATTGCCTTGCGCAGCACGACTCATCGTCCGGACAGTGGTGTAACGGAAACCATCCGACGTGATACGACTATTGATGGAACTTTGTATCCGGCAGATACCGTTACCCGCCGTTATACCTATCGCGGTTCAGACAACGTCCTGCAATTTGATCAGGAAACCACATTAAATGATCAGTTCAAATTAGATTTGGGACTGGCAGCGGTGTATAACCATCGGGAAAGTGAAGTAACTTATCCTGTGGCGAGTCCTGAAGTCAGCCGTTATGAATGGAATTTTGCACCACGACTTGGTTTGACCTATCAGCCGAATGAGTCTGTGCAATGGTTTGCCAATTTAAGCCGCAGCATTGAGCCAGCACATCCTTGGGCGATGGCTTGGTCTTCACCGTATTATTTTGACAGTGGTGTCGCTTCTGGCCGGGTGCGCGCGCCAATCTATTTGGACACGCAAACCGCCAATAGCTTTGAACTGGGTGGACGTGGACAATCAGGCTTTGGAGATTGGGCACTGAGTTATTATTATTCCAAAGTGAAAAATGAACTGTTAACCTCTGAAATGATTAAAACCTATGAAGATGGATCGAATCGACCTTCAGAGCCAATTGCTGTTGAATCGAATGCCACGCCAACGATTCATCAAGGGGTGGAGCTAAGTCTAGATACGCCATTGCATGAATCCCAATATGGCGAACTGCGTCTGCAACAGGCTTATACCCTTAGCGATTTCCAGTACAAAAATGATCCATTGTTTGGCAAGAACCAGTTGCCAGGAATCCCTAAACATCTGTATCAGGCTCAACTAAGTTATGCCTTGAATAATGGCCTCTATATTGGTTTGAATACCGAATATGCATCGAAGATGGCACATGATTATGCCAATAGCCGATTCAGTGATGACTATCAGATCTGGGGCATTGACGTGGGTTATGCACCAGAACATCAATCGTGGAAAACCTGGATCAACTTTAAAAATATCACGGATGAGAAATATGCTGCGGTCGTGATTCCTGGTCTGAATGATAAAGGTGCTGATGTAGCGCGATCTTCACCAGGTGAAGGTTTTTCTACTTATGCCGGTGTGTCATTTAAATTTTAATTTTTAAAATCAAAAAAAGAGCGGTGAAAACCGCTCTTTTTATTTATTGATAGAAAAGGTTTATCAGGTTTCTAAAATTCCGGTAACGCCTGTCACAATCATATCGATGGCAATCGTACCAATCAGAAGCGCAGCAACACGACCGACAATATCGACATACAGGTCAATGTAGTTGGAATATTTATGTTGTAAATGATCATGCAGATATTTCATCAGGATCAGCAGGCTACAAGTCAGAAACAGCGTAGAAAAAATCACCAGAATGGTTTGCATTAAACTGAGCTGTATGCCGGTGATCACAGATGCCGAAATGGTACCCGGACCGATCATAAACGGCATGGCAATCGTGCCCGCCAGATGACTGGGCGCTCCACGCATCACGCCAATCGTATCAGCACCTTCAAAGACATAACGATAGCCAATCACCAAAAAGATAATACCGCCAAAAATCTGGAAGGACTCAAACCGTACATGCAAGAATTCATTAAAGAAGGCTTCACCGGTTTTTGCAAAAATGATGAACACAATAAAGCTGATCAGACTGCCCTGAATCAATGCCATGTTGAATATTCTTGCGTCGGAATTACGGATAATTCCGAGCATATAAATACTCATCAGAAAAGGATTGAGCAGGGAGAAAAACAGGGCAAATGCATTCAAACTTTCTGACATTATTGATTCCTTCCGTAGTTGAGAGATCCTAGATTTCACGATCCGGGAACAGCGGACGTTTACCTGGGCTGATCCGGTTAATATGCAGATACATCATATGGCGTTCATATTTATCCAGGATGTCATTGATCACCTGTTCCTTACTATAACCGACCAGATCGTTGCCCTGAGAGCCTTCAAACAGATAACTTTCCAGACGATAGTAATAACGTTTGGTTCGTTTACCACGTGAACTGAAATTTGGCGTGTCATAGCGTACCGGCCATATTTCATAGACAAAGTTTTCTTCTTCATCGAGCTGAATGGTCAGATCTAGGTGATACAGTTCAGGTTCTTCCTCAAGTGATTTTTCCTGAATATTGACTTGAATGCCTTTATCAATTAACTCGGTTGCAACCGCCTCGATGGCCGGCTTGCAGACATTGTCCAGCATGGTCCGGGTCTGGGACAGGCTTGGATGCAGCATGACCCGGCTTAGACGCTTCTTCCAGTTCAATATATCCACATTGCCGACCACAGGTGCCGCATTCAGACTGGTACTGGCCTGTCGAAAATCCTCCAGACGTAAGGACTTATATAGTCCCGCCATCACAAAGAAAATGACGAAACTAAAAGGCAGGCCCATAATAATCGTGGTGTTCTGTAATGCTGTTACGCCATTGGCCATGAGCATTGCCAAAGTTAGCAAACCGATGGCAATGGCCCAGAACACACTCAGCCAGCGCGGTGAATCATGCTCAATATTAGTGAATTTGGTGGTGAAATTTCCCAATACCAATGCCCCTGAATCCGCTGAGGTCACATAGAACAGCAAGCCGGTAATGGTGGCGACACCTGCAGTAAACATAAAGCCTGGATACTGCGCCAGCAGATCATAAAAACCATGTGCCGGATTTTCTAAAACTGTCGTAGCAAGTTGAGTATTACCATCAAAAATCACGCTATATAAAGCACTGTTACCGAAAATAGACAACCAGGTCAGGGTAAATAACAGAGGAATAACCAAAGTCCCGGTGACAAATTCACGAATGGTACGACCACGGGAAATACGGGCCAGAAACAGACCGACAAAAGGTGACCAGGCGATCCACCATGCCCAGAAGAACAGGGTCCAGCTATTCATCCATTCTTTCGGTTGTTCAAAAGGGAAACTGGTTAAAGAAAGTTTCGGGAACTGGCTGATATAGTCACCAAAATTCTGAATCAAGGCAGCTAATAAAAACTCGGTATTGCCTACAAACAGAATGAATAGCAGCAGCCCAATTGATACATAGATATTAATTTCAGACAGGATCCGGATGCCTTTATTGACACCGGCAGTGACTGAAATAATAGTAATAATCACAGCAACAGCGATGAGTGCAGCTTGAATCCAGATATTTTCCGGTAAATCAAACAGCACATGCAGGCCATAATTTAATTGCACAACGCCAATCCCGCAGGTGGTGGCAATACCAAAAATCGTGCCGAGTACTGCAGCCGTATCCACAGTATGGCCGATCGGACCATTAATTCTTTTTCCAAAGATCGGATAAAGTGCCGATCGGATGGTGAGCGGTAAATTGTAGCGATAACTGAAATAACCCAGGGCGACCCCAATCAGCGCGTACATACTCCAGCCGGTTAAACCGTAGTGAAATAGGGTCCACACCATGGACTGGCGCGCAGCTTCAAAGGTTTCGCCTTCGCCTACAGGCGGATTCATATAATGGGAAAGTGGTTCCGCCACCGAGAAAAACATCAGGTCAATCCCGATTCCGGCAGAAAATAGCATCGCCGACCAACTCAGCAGGCTAAATTCTGGCTTGGAATGTTTGGGGCCTAATTTAATCTCGCCATAACGGGAACAGGCGATAAAAATGATAAAAACCAGATACAGCGTTGCCGCCAGCAGGTAATACCAGCTAAAGGTACGACTGACCCAGTTTAAAATATTAATAATGACTTGATTAGCTTGTTCATTAAATAAAATGGTGATGATAGAAAACAGCAGAATAAGTGTCGCCGAAAAATAAAAAACTACTTTATTCAGACCATCTTGCATATCTTCTTTTTTCTTTTGCATAAATTCATGACCATCGTTTTGTTGCCGGATGATCTACAGTGCAGTGTGATTTAAAAGCAAAAGCCTGCGGTAAAGCTTCCTTGTTTTCGTTAATTACAAACTTTTGCAAATCCAAAACAAACTGCGCTGTACATCAAGGGTGAGCTGGCACTATAATTTTTATTAATTGAACGTTCAATTAAAAAAGCGTTTATGAATTGTTACATCATTCAGCTATTTGCTCTAGCAGAGTGATTTTTTATTGCTACATCCGTTATTCAGGTTAGTCCTATGCCCAAAGTTGGTATGCAACCGATCCGTCGTCAGCAACTGATCGATGCCACCTTAGCTGCAGTGAATGAGCTAGGTTTTGCAGAAGCTTCAATTAGTCAGATTGCTCAGAGGGCAGGTGTCTCAACCGGCATCATAAGTCATTATTTTCGAGGTAAAAATGGCTTGATTGAAGCCACAATGCGTTACTTATTGCAGCAGTTGGGTAAATCTGTTGCAGAAATGCAGTCCAAAGTCGATGGCGAACCTGAACAACGTTTACTGGCAATTGTGCGTGGCAACTTTGCTGCACCACAAACAGATAAAGCTGCGATGAAAGTATGGCTGGCGTTCTGGGCTAGCAGTTTGCACCAACCTGAATTACATCGTTTACAGCAGATTAATCATTACCGTTTACATTCCAACCTTAAATATGAATTCATGAAAAAGTTGAGTAAAGACCAGGCAGAGAAAGCTGCTCAAGGTTTGGCAGCATTGATTGACGGATTCTGGTTAAGAGGTGCTTTGGTAAATGGCGAAATTGACCCAGAACTGCCGATTGAACTGTGTAGTGAATATATCCGGCAACAACTCAAATAACCCACCTGCGAGGAAATTCCATTGACAACATTCAAACTGCAACGTCCTTATATTCATGGACAATATGTCGATGCAACATCCAATAGCACGTTTCAAACGATTAATCCTGCAACTGGAGAAATTCTGGCAGACGTGCAGGTATGTACGCGAGATGATATCGATCGCGCTGTTGAATCGGCACAGCAAGGACAAAAAGTCTGGGCAGAAATGACGGCGATTCAACGTTCCCGTATTTTGAACAAGGCTGTCGCTATTCTTCGTGAACGTAATGACGAGCTGGCACGTTTAGAAAGTCTCGACAGTGGTAAAGCTTTCAGTGAAACATCCACCGTCGATATTGCGACAGGCGCAGATGTACTCGAATACTATGCAGGTATTTTGCCAGCATTAGAAGGCCAGCAAATCCCGCTCAGAAGCAGTTCGTTTGTCTATACCCGCCGTGAACCTTTGGGTGTGGTTGCTGGGATTGGTGCGTGGAATTATCCGATTCAAATTGCCTTATGGAAATCTGCACCTGCACTGGCAGCGGGCAATGCCATGATCTTTAAAGCCAGTGAAATAACGCCTTTAACTGCGCTAAAACTGGCAGAAATTTATACTGAAGCCGGTGTGCCGCATGGTGTATTTAATGTGGTAACCGGTAGTGGTGAAATTGGTGGCTATCTGACTTCACATCCGGACATAGCCAAAGTTTCATTTACCGGTGGTGTCGCGACCGGCAAAAAAGTCATGGCCCAAGCTGCGAATTCCAGCCTGAAAGAAGTGACTATGGAGCTGGGTGGAAAATCCCCGCTAATTATCTGTGAAGATGCCGATCTGGATCTGGCAGCAGATATAGCCATGATGGCCAACTTCTACAGTTCCGGTCAGGTCTGTACCAATGGTACCCGCGTATTTGTACCTTTAGCCTTGAAAGCCGAATTTGAAGAAAAGATTCTGCAGCGTATTCCTTATATCCGGATGGGGGATCCACTTGATCCTGAAACCAATTTTGGTCCAGTGTCCAGCTTCTCTCATATGGAAAAAGTGTTGGGCTATATTGAAAAGGGCAAGATCGAAGGTGCACGCTTATTGTGTGGTGGCGGCCGTGCTGAAGATGAGCAGTTTGCTCAAGGCGCTTATGTGCTACCAACGGTATTTACTGATTGCCGTGACGACATGACCATTGTCCGTGACGAAATCTTTGGTCCAGTCATGAGTATTCTGAGTTATGACTCAGAAGAAGAGGCGATTCGTCGTGCCAATGACACCGAGTATGGTTTGGCAGCTGGTGTCGTGACACCAAATCTGGCACGTGCGCACCGTATTATTCATCAAATCGAAGCCGGCATTTGCTGGATTAATACCTGGGGCGAATCACCGGCAGAAATGCCAGTGGGTGGTTATAAACATTCGGGTGTCGGTCGCGAGAATGGTATTGTCACGCTACAGCAATATACCCAGACCAAGTCAGTGCAAGTTGAACTTAGTCCTTTCCAGTCTGTATTTAGCGCATAAGGGAGGATTGGATGAATTACGATTATATTATTATCGGCGCAGGTTCGGCAGGAAATGTGCTAGCAGCGCGTTTAACTGAAGATCCGGATGTAAAGGTCCTGTTGCTGGAAGCGGGTGGACCAGATTATCGTCTAGATTTCAGAACACAAATGCCGGCTGCATTGGCTTATCCATTACAGGGACGACGCTATAACTGGGCCTATCTGACCGACCCCGAACCCCACATGAACAATCGCCGTATGGAATGCGGCCGTGGTAAAGGTCTGGGCGGATCTTCACTGATTAATGGCATGTGTTACATTCGCGGTAATGCCATGGATCTGGAACAGTGGGCCAGCCTGAAGGGGCTAGAACACTGGAGCTATGCCGAATGTCTACCGTATTATAAAAAAGCTGAAACCCGCGATATTGGCGGCAATGATTATCATGGTGATTCTGGACCGGTTTCGGTCGCAACACCTAAAAATGGCAATAATGAACTGTTCCATGCCATGGTCGAGGCAGGTGTACAGGCCGGTTATCCACGTACTGATGACCTGAATGGCTATCAGCAGGAAGGCTTTGGGCCGATGGACCGTACCGTAACGCCGCAAGGCCGTCGTTCCAGTACAGCACGTGGTTATCTGGATATGGCCAAAGGCCGGGATAATCTTACGATTATTACCCACGCCATGACCAACCGGATTCTGTTTAATCGTAATCAGGCAATTGGTGTGGAATATTTTGAAGGACAAAATACTTTACAGCCGATTCAGGTCTTTGCAGATCGTGAAGTATTGCTATGTGCAGGTGCAATTGCCTCGCCGCAAATCCTGCAACGCTCCGGTGTGGGTCCGGCTGAACTGTTAAAAAGTTTGGATATTCCTGTGGTTCAGGATTTGCCAGGCGTGGGTGAAAACCTGCAAGACCATCTGGAAATGTACCTGCAATATAAATGCAAAAAACCGGTTAGCTTATATCCGGCACTCAAGTGGTATAACCAGCCGATGATTGGCGCTGAATGGTTATTTTTAGGTAAAGGTATTGGAGCCAGCAACCAGTTTGAAGCCGGTGGTTTTATCCGCTCTTCCGACGAATTTGAATGGCCCAATATCCAGTATCATTTCCTGCCTGTGGCGATTAATTATAATGGCACCAATGCCATTCATGAACATGGTTTTCAGGCTCATGTGGGCTCTATGCGTTCGCCGTCACGTGGCCGTGTTCGTCTGAAATCCAAAGACCCGTTTGAGCATCCAAGTATTCTGTTCAACTATATGAGTACCGAGCAGGACTGGCGTGAATTCCGCGATGCCATCCGCATTACCCGGGAAATCATGCATCAGCCGGCATTAGATCCCTATCGTGGTGAAGAAATCAGTCCGGGAAAACATCTACAAACAGATGCTGAAATTGATGAATTTGTTCGTAATCATGCAGAAACCGCGTATCATCCATCATGTAGCTGTAAAATGGGTGAGGATGACATGGCGGTTGTCGATGGTTATGGACGCGTACATGAAATGCAGGGGTTGCGTGTGATTGACGCCTCGATTATGCCTTTGATCATTACCGGTAACCTCAATGCAACTACGATTATGATCGCTGAAAAACTGGCAGACCATATTCGTGGCAAACCTGCTCTTGCGCCTTCATCTGCACCTTTTTACAAGGCGCCTCGCGTTTAAATTATGGTTTTATTCCTGCCGCCTAGCAAAGCAGGAGTAAAGCGAATTTCAATTTTGTCCCAAAGCGGAGATAAAACCTCGACTGCTTTCGGTTTTATCTCCGCTTTACTTAATACATTTATATTTTATGAAAATATTCAATAGATCTCTTGCGAAAGTTAAT
>NZ_MJIQ01000046.1:0-36043 GCF_001878775.1 Acinetobacter sp. AR2-3 | reverse complement strand
ATAAACGTCATTGATGCTATTTCTTTTAAGCTCACGATAGATCGTACTAGGATGTCTTTTAATGAGTTCAGCAAATTTTCTGGCTGAAAAGCCTTCTTTTCTTGACTCAAGCATTAATGCAGTACGATCTTCAAAGTTAAGATGATGGTATGACAATTTTATATACTCCATAAACCCTTTAAATTAATTAGGTGGTTTATGTCGCACTTCAAGTTTTACTCTGCCCTTGCTTTATCGTAGTTACGTATATGAGCTAAAATGTTTGATATTGGGATAAATCTGATTATCTTGTTGTTACCACTCAAAACCATTCCCACTAGTTTTGCTTTACTATTGGATTCAAAATTATATATAGCACCCCCACTCATTCCATTATGATCATATGTTATTCCAGTAAACATATGTGAACACTGTTCATAATCTATATATGGATGTCCATACTCATCAAATAAACATATTCCAATATCATGATGTCGCTGTAAATTAGTTGCATGAGAATAGCCCTCCGGCACTACCTCATATTCAAATGTATTAGCTTCTAAAGGATAACCAGAAGCAGCTAACAATTGACCTTCGAAAATTTTCTTTGAAGATAGAATTTCAGTACATTCTCTTCTTTCAGTAATATCAACATAATTATCTGGAATAAAATTTTTATGTGGATCAAACATTTCAATAAGAACTACATCAGTATAATCTTGCCAACCTATTACATCAGGAATTAGTTCACCAATAAACCAAACTTTTTTGGGCATTAAAAAATCATCAATACTTTCTATATGTTTTTCTTTGGACCTAATCCAAAAAGGTGAGGTATTTTGTAATGGGTTTTCAATTGTCTGTTTAACTACATGATAGGCAGTTAACATAAAATACTTACTTTTATATTTTATTAATATCCCACTTCCTCCTCCACTCATTTGATCAATGTGAAATCCATCACTCCATATATTTGCATTACCTACAAAATTGAATAAAAATCTCCTAGATGACATAGCAACTTTTGATTTTTGATTATTTAATAATTTCATTTTATGATTTTTTTTTACCATTCTTAAAATCTCACGTAAAAAAGGGCTGATAAATCAGCCCTTTTTTTTCGACTACTTAATCAATTAAGTTAATTGAGCAGCAGCAATTTTCTTAGTATCAACGTCTTTAGCAGCGTTAGTATATTCGCTCATCTTGTCGAAGCTTAAGTATTGATAGATGTCAGCTGACATGCTGTCAATTTGAGCTGCATACTGTTGGTATTCTTCTGGAGAAGGTAATTTACCCAATACAGCAGCAACAGAAGCAAGTTCAGCAGAAGCCAGGTAAACGTTAGCACCTTGACCTAAACGGTTCGGGAAGTTACGCGTAGAAGTCGATACACAAGTCGTGTTCGGAGCTACACGTGCCTGGTTACCCATACACAATGAACAACCTGGCATTTCAGTACGCGCGCCAGCTTTACCATAAATGTTATAGAAACCTTCTTCCATCAACTGATGTTCGTCCATACGCGTAGGTGGAGCAATCCACAAACGAGTTGACAACGCACCACCAGGAACTTTCTCTAACAATTTACCAGTCGCACGGAAGTGACCGATGTTAGTCATACAAGAACCAACGAATACTTCGTCAATTTTCGCGCCTTGAACATCAGAAAGAAGTTTTGCATCATCTGGATCGTTCGGGCAGCAAAGAATAGGTTCTTTGATGTCTGCAAGATCGATTTCATACACTTTCGTGTATTCAGCATCAGCATCCGCTTTGATCAGGCTTGGATTAGCCAACCATTTTTCCATGTTCTCAACACGACGAGCCATAGTACGCGCATCGCCATAACCTTCAGAAATCATCCACTTCAACATAGTGATGTTTGAACGAAGGTATTCAGCAACTTTCTCTTCAGAAAGTGTGATAGAACAACCTGCAGCAGAACGTTCAGCAGAAGCATCAGAAAGTTCGAACGCTTGCTCAACAGTCAGGTCAGTTTCCATTTCTGTTAAGTCGATCTCAAGGATACGACCAGAGAAGATGTTTTTCTTACCTTTCTTCTCTACAGTTAAGTCACCTTCCTTAATTGCGTAGTAAGGAATTGCATGTACAAGGTCACGTAGCGTGATACCAGGCTGCATTTTACCCTTGAACTTCACAAGTACAGATTCAGGCATGTCAAGTGGCATAACACCAGTTGCTGCAGCGAACGCTACAAGACCAGAACCCGCCGGGAATGAAATACCGATTGGGAAACGAGTATGCGAGTCACCACCAGTACCAACAGTATCCGGAAGAAGCATACGGTTTAACCAAGAGTGAATAATACCGTCACCTGGGCGTAAAGACACACCACCACGGTTCATGATGAAATCAGGAAGCGAGTGTTGCATTTGAACGTCAACTGGTTTTGGATACGCAGCTGTATGACAGAAAGATTGCATAACAAGGTCAGCAGAGAAGCCTAGGCAAGCCAAGTCTTTCAATTCGTCACGAGTCATTGGACCAGTTGTATCTTGCGAACCCACAGTAGTCATCTTAGGTTCACAGTAAGTACCTGGAAGTACACCTTGACCTTCAGGAAGACCACAAGCGCGACCAACCATCTTCTGAGCTTGAGTGAAACCTTTACCAGTTGCAGCAGGCTGAACCGGAGTACGGAACATTGTAGATACTGGAAGACCTAAAGCTTCACGCGCTTTAGTCGTCAAACCACGACCTACGATCAGGTTAATACGACCACCAGCACGAACTTCGTCTAGAAGTACTGGAGTTTTAAGTTCAGCTTCAGCGATTTGTGCGCCGTCTTTGAACGCAGTTACTTTAGCAGCAGCGTGATCGATCTTAAGAACGATTTCGTCGCCCATGTTCATGTTGGCAACATCGATCTCGATCGGTAATGCACCCGCATCTTCCATGGTGTTGAAGAAAATCGGAGCGATTTTAGAACCTAGGCAGTAACCACCGTCTTTTTTGTTCGGGATGTGCGGGATGTCGTCACCGAAGAACCAAAGTACAGAGTTAGTTGCAGATTTACGAGATGAACCTGTACCAACAACGTCACCCACGTAAGCAACCTGGTTGCCTTTCGCGATCAGTTCTTTAATCTGGTTAAGTGGACCCACTTCACCAGGAACTTCTGGATTGATTCCGTCACGTACGTTTTTCAACATTGCATTTGCGTGCAATGGAATGTCTGGACGGCTCCAAGCGTCTTGTGCAGGTGACAAGTCGTCAGTGTTGGTTTCGCCAGTTACTTTGAAAACAGTCAGTTTGATTTCTTCAGGAACGTCTTTACGGCTAGTGAACCATTCAGCGTCAGCCCAAGACTGCATAACTGCTTGAGCATTTGCGTTACCAGCTTTTGCTTTATCAGCAACGTCATGGAATGCATCAAATACAAGAAGCGTTTTTTTCAATGCTTCAGCTGCAAGTTCAGCAAGCTCAGCATTGTCTAAAAGTTCAACTAAAGGTGCTACGTTATAACCACCAAGCATAGTACCTAGTAAGTAAACAGCACGTTCTTTAGAAACGAGTGGAGAGGTTGCTTCGCCTTTTGCCAATGCAGCTAAGAACGCAGCTTTTACATATGCAGCTTGGTCAACACCTGCTGGTACACGGTTTTCAAGCAAATCTACCAAGTATGCTTCTTCACCAGCTGGCGGGTTTTTTAGTAGTTCAACTAATGCAGCTGTTTGGGCATCGTCAAGTGGCTTCGGTGGGACTCCGAGTGCGGCACGTTCTTCAACGTGTTGGCGGTAAGCTTCTAGCACGGTGTTATTCCTCTTTTTTAAAAAATTACTTATGAATTCCTGCTTATGCCAAGCTTCATAAATAATATGGACTCCGAAATTTTACTAAATTTCCAGTTAAAAGTTAATGCAACTCAAGTGTTTCTTCGTGATGCTCGTTATTTTATAACTAAATGATGCTCTTAATGATTATTCCATAATCAGTTCTAGCTTACACCACACGAAACAAGCCCATGAATAGGCTCTTTTAACTGAATTTAATGCATAAAAAAGGCAACCCTGATGTTGCCTGATTTGACGTTAAAAAGATACTCCACCTTAGTGTACAGTGGTCGAGTTTAAATACTGCTGATATGAGTCTCGGCAGCCTTGGAATTTCACCACGCATTCATCTTCATAGGTGGTACTGTGATTATTGCTGGCAAAGGAAATATCAATCTGATAAAGCTTTTTATCTTGTTCTAGCATCTTCTTTAAAACGACTTTGTCACCAACGCTGAGTACATAGCGACTGCCACCAATAATGACCACACCTTCTTCATCTTCCAGCAGTAGATCAGAATGATGCAAATATCTTACGACTTCCATATTGTGCTACTCCTTGGTTAATTGGAGTTAAATTCATTATTCAATATAAAGATAAGTATTTCTATATTTTAGATTTAAAAATTGTCACAAAGTGTACATTTTTTGCTTAGGCTATTTCTATTTTTCAGTCTTTTGAAGATGTGTATATTTAAATACGTTTAATGGGAAATATGAGTTGAATGATTTTATGCAGATTTTAAAAACCGTTCCTTAGAACGGTTTGTAATCTGGTAACTCATCATGCGGTGTCGCAATACACTTTGCAGTAAATTCAGCGCGGACTTTTTCACGGGCTGCTTTTACATCAGCCTTAATCTCTTCGGCTGGAATTGCATAAACTTCATCAATAATATTCCGGATAAAACCTTTAGTGGTTTCGTCGTCGATCTTGTTAGCATGCTCGATTGCTTTTTCTTTCTCAATCGCATTCTGACGATCCAGCATAATGGTACGCGCCGCATTTCCGACACTTCGACAATAACCTTGCCACTGCTCTTCAGAGGTTAACGGTTTCTTCTCGGCACAACCGGCCAGCGCCAGCATAAACGATAAAGCCAATAACTTTTTCATGAATTTCTCCTTCCGAGGGGCAATATAAAAGATCGGGGAAGATTTGTCATTTCAAAATGCCAGTTGTATGGAATTAAAAAAAGCCCACTCATGGGCTTTTTTATTTTATGTGATTAACCGCATGAAGCTTGAATAATCTTTTTGCTTACAGGATCTACGGTGACAGTCACTCGTTCTTCACGATAATCCATAGTCACCGCTTGACCCGGTTCGACCATACGTACAATTTGTGCCTTGGTTTTCTGCTTGATTTGCGCTTCAGTCAAATTGGACTGACCGACCAATTCCGCTGCCTGATCAGCAATACATTTAGGTTGATTCATGTGCAGTAATTCCCACTCCTCGACCACCTGACCATTCTTTAAATGGCAATATCCGACCTGACCATTGCTTTCAGTACGAATTTCAAGCTTGCCACCCTGATTGACACAATAAGCGCTTGCAGGATTCGCTGAACCTGTTTTAGGAGCATCCGTCTCAGATTGCGGCGTGGTAGTACATGCGCTTAAAGCGACAGCCAGCAAACCGAACAGCATTGTTTTTTTCATGAGAGCCTATTCTTCTTTAATAATTCTTCACCAATTTAGCATATTTCCTTGTCCTCGCCAGACACAAGTCTGTGTACATTTTTAATTGTACTTTTTCATTAAAAAATGGAAATAAGACCTTTGGAAATTAAGGACTTCAACGCTATAACTTCTTTCAATGAACAAGAAAAACAGAAGAGAAGAACCTCTACAAAATACGAAAATTCCAGATGAACCGCCTAAACCAAGTGATTATGCATTTCAATAGCATTGCATTGTCATTACATCATTCAAATATGACTTCGCTTTTAGATTTGTGATCTGTGCCGGATTGATTTAATATTTGATTGAATTTTAAACTTTCTATTGGCATGACAGACGATTCTCAACTCTCCCTCAAGGAATATCTTGCTACGGTTCAGGAAGTGGTCAAACTCACTTTCGATACACCAGTATGGGTCAAAGCCGAGATTCGTAATCTAAGTATTAAAGCCGGCCATTATTATCTGGAGCTGGCAGAAAAAGAAGCCGATAGCGATCAGGTGATTGCCAGTTGCCGAGCAACCATCTGGAAATTTAGTGCCCAGAAAATTGTCACGCAGTTTGAACGTGAAAGCGGGATTGAGCTGAGTCGTGATCTAAAAGTGCTGATTAAAGTTAAAGCCAACTTTGATCCGCAATATGGCTTTTCTTTAAATATTGTCGAGATTGATTCGGGCTATACCTTAGGAGATATTGCCCGGCGTTATCAGCAGATTGTTGAGCGGTTGACGACTGAAGGACTGATTCAGCGCAATAGAAACTTGCCCAGCCCTTTTGACCTGAACCGGATTCTGGTGATTGCTCCCGAAAATGCAGCAGGCCTGGGAGATTTTAAAAAAGATGCCGATGCACTGCAGCGTGCGCAGGTGTGTGAGTTTATCTATCACAGTGCGACTTTTCAGGGAAATACCGCCCCGCAAAGTATTATGTACAGTCTGGCACAAGCGCTCAAACAATGGGCACAGACTTATAATACCGCACCGGATCTGATTGTGATTATACGAGGTGGTGGCGCAGTCAATGATCTGGCTTATTTGAATGATTATGATCTGGCTGCCCTGCTCTGTAAACGTTCGGTACCGGTCTGGGTCGGCATCGGGCATGAAAAAGACCGTACTATTCTGGATGAGATTGCGCATCGCTCCTTTGATACTCCGAGTAAAGCCATTGCCGGAATCCGCAATCATATCTTTGAACTGACCCAGGATATTCTGAATTATCTACAGCGCATTCAGCGTTTATCCCAGCAACAGATTCAAGCTTATCAAAATCAGAATGATCAATTTTTGAAACTGATTCAAAGTCTGGCCAACAACCAGATTATGGATGCGCTGCAACGTCTGCAACAGATCAAGGCCAATACTACCAGTCTGGCCCAGCAGCATACCCAGCTGATTAATCAGCAGCTTGATGCCCTGATGCGGGAAACGCTACTACAAAATCCTAAACATGTTTTATCCAAGGGTTATGCCATCGTGCGCCAGCAAGAACATGTGGTTGCCTCTATTCAACAGATTCAGTCCAGCGATCTGGTTGAAGTCGAATTACATGACGGCATTTTTTCAGCACAACTTATACAGGTACTTCCTCATGAATCATGATACTTTGAGCTTCCAACAAGGCTATGACATCTTGAAAAAGAATGCAGAATTGCTCGAATCTCAGCAAGAACCGGATATTGATAACTTGATGAAAATCGTGGAAGAATCCATGACCGCTTATAAAGCTTGCAAGGCACGGGTTGAAGCGGTTCAAACTGCGTTAAATGATACTTTTAAAGATTAATTGGATGTCATTTCAAATATTAGCTTAGACTATTCTGCTAGATTGAGTTGACATAAAAGCTCTCATTCATGGGGGCTTTTTTATTAAGTGAAAAAAATCATTTCAATGACTATTTAAATTTTCTAGATGGGGATTTTGATCAATCCGCTCAATTCTAAATGGGAAATATTGTATTTTCATTCTCATCCACCAGACGATAAAAAGCCCAATATTGAATTGGGCTTTTTATTACTCTTCAATTTCTATAGGATCACCGTCTTCAGGGCGAATATGACGCGTCCCATCATCCGCAGGATCAACACTAGAACCATCTTTGGTAATAGCATTGTACATTTCATCCTCTTTCTTATCATCGATAAATTCTTCATCTTCGAAATCTTGAGGCTCACTATCGTCGTCAAAGTTCAAAGGCTTTTCTTCATTTATCATGGCGATCCATCACTTATTTAACCAATAAAATATCATGCTCAAATATTTGAAAGATTCATTCAAGAGTCAACGATGATCATTTGTGTAACTGAATAAACACAATAGTCATTGGAACATTACTTTTCTATCGACAAAAAAATGCCTCCTTAGGGAAGGAGGCTGAAATTGGAAAGAAACTACAGTGATAGAATCTATTCATGAATTATATATAAACTTATAATTTATACATTAGCATAATATTACATTAATTTTTCAATTAAAAAGCCCGCTTACTCTTTCAAATAAGCGGGCTAGTGCTGTAGTCATTTTCTTCGTATTATTTGCGTCTTCTTGTTTTCGCAAAATGACTATAGCACTGTGAATTTATCAATAAAGTATAGGGAGTATTAATAAACTGTTCTCTTACATTTGCTTTAAGTTACTTTTCGTTCAATAAGCTGTACATATTAAAAAAGCCCACCTTTCGATGGGCCTTTCCCTTTATCACTTTTGCGCTGATTCAGGTATGTTGTCAAAGTGAGCAACGACTAGAGAATAAGCAAGCTATTGATAAAAATATATAAATACACCATTAACATATAAAAAAATTATAGTTTTATAAAAAATAACTATACTTGTTGAAGTAATTGGCGATTTTAGCTTTCAACGACACTTTATAGCTGACTTAATTTACTAGACATATAAGTTAAAAATAACGTCTTATCCTGAAAATCAGGCATTTCAAACACCCAAAAAATGTAATTTTTAGATCTCAATTTAAGTTTCACATTCACAGTCTTTACTTGAATCATTGCATCCTCATGCTGCATTTCTGCGAATAATTCTAAAATCAGGGCAAAGAATCTCAGTTTGTTGACTGTGTTGTATTTTGTTGGTTTATATATTCTCAAGGCTTCAGAATATATAAGCTCGCACCATTCATTTCCATCTTCATCATCCATTAGCTCTCATTTAATTATTTAAAATAGATCACGAGGTAGGTTTATAACATGATGGCTATAATTAAACTGCTTTTAATCTGAATATTAAAATTATAAATTTTTAGAAAATAAAAAAGCCCATCATCCGATGAGCCTTTTTGGGAAATATATCGTGAAGAACTAAGCTGCAAATTCTTGCAGTACAAATCGTTTTACACTTTCATCAAAGTCAGGTTTTGAAAGAGCAAGCTTGCCATTTTTCATAGTTTTATAACAATAACTCGCTGCTACTCCCATACCAACCAAAGTCAACAACTTCATTGCTCACCTCTTTATTCGGAAGATTTGAATACAAAGTTATCATTCAAATTTGTAGTTTTCCAACTCAGTTTCGATTGTTTTCTGTACTACATGTTAATGAATGTATGAATAATAAATAAATGAAAACCTGCCGCATGCTGAGTTTGCTTAAAGTCTTTCAACTAGTGATTAATTTGTGTATCTATCCAGTTAAGGAAATTTTCCTTATTACTGAATTCTGGCATAGACCCTAAATTTATAGTCTCTTTGGCCCCAAATTTTCCAGCGACAGTATTCGGTGCTTGAACTCTGAAATCCAGAGGATCACTTTCATGTAAAGCTCTAAAATACTCTACCGCTTTATCAAATTCACTTTTATCCTTAAAACCTGGTCGTTCCTTTAAAAAGTCATAAACTTGTTCTAGAGCTGGTAGATAATTATTTTTAGGCATTCTGTTTTCTCTAAAATGTTGAGTTTTATGATGAAGACCTATTTTGAATGAATAATGATAAGAATATTCCCTTATTTCTTAGAGTTTATGTAAATCATGATGATTTGAGAGTGAAATCCAAATTCTGAAGTAACCTGATAAAAAATGAGCGTAAACATACACTCATTTTTACTACATTTTCTAATGCATGCTTAACTGACTGAAATTGCTCTAAAATAAAGTCTGTTTTATTGAACAAAGTGCAAATATCGGCTGCTCTATCAGCAAAGATTAGATGCGCTTTAAATGCGTCAATTTAAGGTTCAAGCCTAATTAACACTATGAATATCAAGTTCATCATTGGTGGTCAATACAACAGAAGCCAAAATTGGAATGCCCAAAATGAAAGGTACAGCGAAAATCCATAGAACTACGGTTACATCCGATTTAAAGAAAAATTGAATGACGAATGCAGTCAAAATAAGTACAGAAAATAGAATCGCAGCAAAACGGATGATAAATTTAGTCGACATGCGAAGATGCTCTTATGCGTGAAATCGTATTTTCAATATACACCTATTTTTATTATGGGTTTATTGATTTTCAGTCTGTTATTGCATATTTTAATTGATTTTCTATATGTGATAGCTGAATTATACGATGATCAGTTTTCTTCACCCTGAAGTCTCATCCTAAATTCTTTCTCTACTCGTAACTCTATTGTCATATATGTATAGAGATTGAATTTAGAGATCAATGCTTCTGCTGACTATGACATCAATCTACTTTATAGCTAATAAAATCTTTGTCCTGTCTCCCAATAAAAGAGCCCTAAAATTTTAGGGCTTTTTTATTGCTTAAATTAGAAGCGCCAATTATAGAACAAGTCAATCGCACGTTCTAAAGACTGACTCGCTTCCAGATACAAGCGCTGATTTACCTGATAGCGTAAAGTGAGCTTATTCACCGGTGTAAATACCCCGACTCCATAACGGAGATATAAATCAGGCGTAATATAACCAGTCACAGAAACCTGGGTATCATCTCCTGTACCTTGAGCATCCAGAGCTAGACCAGTTAAGCCAAAACTGCGCCCGATCTGGTTGGTCAGTGCGCGGGTGCTACCCAAGCCCAAACTAATCCCCGCAGCAGCGATCGTATTATTCACATCGGATCTAAATCCTTCAGCCTGGCTTAAACCAGATACACCCTCATTAACACGACCGGTAATCAAGGCATTCAAGGCTTCCTGTTCTGACAAGCCCGCATCATTATAAATCTGAATACTTGGACTCGATGCCGTCCCTGTTACCCGTACCCCGACCGTACTACCCTGAACCGATTTATTGGCATCAATGTCCAGCGTCGGATTGGTAAGTTCACCATTAAAACGCGCGATAGCACGATTCAGGTCCAGACTTTGGCCATAGGCTTCGATTTTCACTCGTTGTGACACCCCGATTGCACCATTGGCACGCATTGCAGTTTCCAGACCACGCTGTGACAGATTGACTCGACCCAATAGCGGAATACGACTGTCAAAGCCCTGGAAGATGACCTGATTCCCTAAAGAAACAGCTACATCTGCCCGGATATCCCAAGGACGTGCTGACTTCAAGATCGCCA
Source organism: Acinetobacter sp. AR2-3 (assembly GCF_001878775.1). Lineage (NCBI taxonomy): Bacteria > Pseudomonadati > Pseudomonadota > Gammaproteobacteria > Moraxellales > Moraxellaceae > Acinetobacter > Acinetobacter sp. AR2-3. The sequence continues at coordinate 25,091 of NZ_MJIQ01000046.1, read as the reverse complement.
ACTGATCATCACCTTCACGCACGACCCGTACATCTGAAGATAAACCGACTACAGGTTCTGAGGCTTCTGGCATTGAAATCAACGCACGCGGTACATCGACTGTGCCACTCAGACTCAGTTTTTTATTAAATGGATACATGTCCAGAGTCAAATCAGGTGTCACCACAGCAGTAATTAATGGTGCCTGACGAATCAGCAGATTGTCACCTTGCAGTTTTAACTGCACTCGCGGATCGCCTTTCCAGTCGACCGATCCGGTTAATTTACCCACACCACGACCACTGTTAAATGCGCCATTGATACTGGCAGAATTCTGACGTATGGATGAGTAAAGTTGTACGTTGGTCAAGTTCACCGGCAAGGAGATCATGCTAATCGAAGCATCTTTGACTCGAACCTCACCCTCAAGTAAGGGATCCGTTAAAGTTCCGCTAATTTTTCCGGCATAAGATAAAATCCCGTCCAGATTACGGATGTCCTGAATAAATGGCTTAAAGACCTTGAGCTGTACCTGGTTAAAGGCAATTTCACCACGCATCGGTTTACTGTCCCGATATGGATCAATAATGACATTGGCATAGCCGGTTCCGATATCCGGTGTTTTGACATCCAGACGAAGTTGCAAGCCATCTGCCACGCTTTTTGCGACCAACCCGACTTCATCATATTTAAGGGTAGAACCCAAATAATCTGGATCTTCAGAAGATAGGCCTACCACACCATTACGCGTCACCAGACGCGCGTCAATTTTAGGTTTGGCACCTTGTGCCCAGGCAGCCTTGGCATAACCATTAACTTTACCTGTCAACGCCAATCCATCAGGCAGGAATGCACTGAAATCTTCCAGATCAAGGTTTTGGGTAATAAAAGAGGCACTGCCACGGGTTTTGTTGACCCTAATCGGCTGATCAAAACACAACTGGCTTTGCTGACTCATCCAGCAATGAGCACCAACAAACAGATCCGATTGAGCAGTGTTATAAATCACTGCTGCATTTTGACGTTGCACCAGACGGGCACGTAAAGAGTCGAAATCACCTTTTTGAATCTGACCCAGCCAGTTATTTTGGGCATTAAAGCCACCGGCGAGCTGCACAAAGAATTTTGACAGGCGGTTTTCTGCCTGCACTTTGAGAATGTGCGCAGCACGGGTACCGGCCAATGATATCTCACCGCGTACAATCTCGCGTGAACCACTACGCAGGCGATCCATCGTTGCAATCAATAAAGTTGGTGTGCTTTGCGATGTTGGCAACTGTCCACGAACACGAACTTTCTGCACGCTAAACAGGTTTTTAAAGGCAAAATTGTCGATAGACAGGTTGGCTGAAGCCTGCAATCGTGGCTGTGCCTGCATATTGATATAGCCCTGCGCACGACCTCTTAAGCCTGGATACAATTCAAACAGAGCCGGCGCATTGACTTTCAGTTGGAGATTTTGTGCATTACCGGTCGCCTGAATCTGGTTGCTGGCATAAGACAGGAACAAGTTATTGGCTTCAAACTGCTGTGGTACAAAACCGCGCTGGTTCGAATTAATGATGACCGATAAATTACCTGTACCACGTACCGGTTTGTTATTCAGCATACCGGCCAGATTCAAGCGTTGAATCTGAATGCGTTTTAAAGCATCTGACCAAACGCCTTGGGTTTGCACATTGCCTGACAATTCGCCTTTGAGTTTTGCATTAAAATATTGCGGCTTAAAGCGGATTAAGGATGCATTGATATCCCAGCCAATGCCATTCGCCAGATTGACCAGACCGTTGGCATTAATCTTGCCAGCCACACCATCATGACGAAATTCATTTATCTTCAACATTTCTGGTGTGCCTGAAACGCGCAGTTTCAGCATACCCTGACTGGCTTTAAGCTGGCTGGCATTTAAAGCACCATCATAATTGACCGCATAACCTTTAAAACCACCACCCGCTTTTTCATTATGGAATAACAAGGCAATGGTGCTGTTTCCGGTCAAACGTACGGTTTCATTTTGCTCCGCTAGTCGTCCGGTCAGGTCGACACTATTCAGTTTAATAATCTGCTGATTCGGTTGCGCATAACCATTGGCTTTAACCTGGCCATTCAAACGATCTACCGGTGAAGCTGCGGCAATACTTTGAGTATTCAAATTTTTGGCATTTAATACCGCGGTCCATTTTAACTGACGTTTTTCCTGTGGCAGTTCAATCCGTGCATTGCCGCTTAAGCTGCCTGCTGCATTGGCGCTGTAATTAAAGCTTGGGACATTCAGGATATTTTTGTTCAGATTGAGCTTGGCTTGGTACATACCTGCAGGCAGAAGTCCTTCTTCATGCTGCTCGACTTTAGTGGCCACATGAATATTCTGCTGACCTTCAACCAATGCCAATTTAACATCGCCAGACTCACTACTGAGCCAGCCCACATAAGGTACGGCGCGATCAATATTTTTCCAGGCAACATCCAGCAGCATCGGTTGTATTTTATTGGCCTTGACCGGATTTTGATCCAGCTTCAGATTCCAGCTTTCATAGCGGTCAAAATCAACCAGTCCGGTAAGGTGCAGGCCATTTTCCAAGTTACCCGCAGAAGCGATATTGGCATCCAGACTTGGCGGCAAGAAATCTTGTACGACTTGCGGAATGCGCTCATGTTTAGGATCAATCCCATTCAAACGCCCAGCCAAATCCCAGCTGACCCGGTCTTTCCAGCCCACTGTCCCGGCAAGGCTGACTGCGCCTTTCATCAACTGACCATTCAGATCGGTAATATTCAGCTGATTGACCAGATCGGTATACATCACCGCACTATACTGACCTTGCGGAATATTTTCCCCAATCAGGTCAGTCTGGACATTCAGATCTAGACGTTGGATATCACCATTGAACTCGGCAATGCCGTCTTTGGTAAACAGTTTCTGTTCGGCCAGAATAGGCCAGTGATAATCCTTGAACTTCAACTCGCCGCGCATCGGTACCTGAGGACGCATCGGATGTACGATAACCCAACCGGTTAATAAATCAGGCGTATTGGTTGCTACGCCAACCTGAATCGTGTCCAGTGTTCCGCGTGCCCGCACCTGAATATCATGAATATTCAGGCTGTCTCTTAAAGAAGGCAGATTGACGATGCCCGTGGCATCTAGCGGATATTTGCCTTCAAACTGCATTTTACCCGTGGCTTCACGTACCGATAGATAGCCCATATCCATCCGGGAATCTTCAAAATTTAATTCGGTGCCGGACCAGAGCGCCTCATTTAATTCAATATTATAGAAATCAACTGCATTGGTCTGGGTTTTAATGACCAAATGATCCAGCAGTAAATGATCAACGCGCAAGATAAAAGGCAAACGGATAGCATTAAACTTGAACGGTTCGCCCGTTGATGGTTGCTTGTTAATAATTTGCAGATTGAGGACATCGGCTTCAGTCAGATGAATTTCTTTTTTGACAATCGCGCGCCAGCCCAGCTTAACATCAGCACGATCAATTTTGACATCGACTGGTTTCAGGCTGACCAGCACATTTTTAAGAATAATCCCGCGCCATAAATTACCGCCCTCATATTCATATTGAATAATTTTCTGGCGTTCCAGCACCTGATCCAGCAGGAATTTACTGCCCTGATTGGTCGAAAATAGTAAAGCCAGCACAGACAGCAGAAAAATCAGCGAAAAAAGCACCGACAATAGGATACTTCTGAATATACGGCGCTTTTTCGGCACAACGCTATCTTGTGGTTCTTGTTCTGGCTGTGGTTGGTTCTCGACCATGATCTACCCAAATAACTATTTTTTAAAATGATGTTTTATAACTGTGATCCAATAAAGAAATGTAAACGAATCGGATAATTGTCATCAGACAGTCCAGTCGCAACATCTATACGTATTGGCCCAATCGGTGAAGCCCAACGTACACCCACACCCGCGCCATATTCGGTCGGATTACTGAATTCTTTATTATAGGCATTTCCGGCATCTGCAAAGACCGCAGCACGCCAGCCTTCCTTAAACTGATAATTATATTCTAATGAAGCCACGCCCAAGGCCTGCCCGCCCACTTTAAAGCCGTCAATTTCCGGAGAAAGGCTCTTGTAGTCAAAACCGCGGATACTCTGGTCACCACCGGTGAAATATCTCAGGTTATACGGTACTTTGGCAAAATCTTGAGTAAAAATATAACCCGCGTCGGCACGCCCAACAAACTGATGGTCTGCATTTTCACCCAATGAATAGATAAAACGCCAGCCCGCATTCACAATGGCCATATCTGCATCAGAGAGTAAAGCCTCACTGCCCAGTTCAATCTTATAGGTCTGTTTGAAGCCTTTGGTTGGGTTGACCCGACGATCGCTCTCGGTACGTGAGACTTCATAACCGACTAATAGGGATTGCTGCTCATCTTCGGTATTAAAGCGAAAAGCTTCAGGAATCTGGTTAAAATCGACAGAACCATCCTGCTTCAAACGATCCAGACGATAACGTGCGCCAAAAGTCCGCTGCCAGCTACCACGTGGATTTTTAATAATCCGGTCTGCACCTAAGACTGCCGATTCAATCAACAGGCCTTCACCCTGTGCGACGCCTTCACGCTCTTCACGCTCATACCCCCCCACAATACTGACATAGTCATTCAGCGGATGGTGATAGGGAATATTATAACGTCCATCAATCGACTGACGGATGCCTGATAACTCGATGTTGGCATCAAATGAATGTCCGCGCTTGTTTACAATGGCACGGCGATATTGACCACGTAAACGGATATCGGTATCTGTGCCATAACCCAGACCCACTTCAGCACTATTTAAGCGGTCTGCATTTAAAGTCACAATCACTGGAATCTTTTTCTCTTCCCGTGCCTGTATTTTTAAACGGTCCTGTTCATTCTCTTTGCTTTGCTGCTCAACCCGCAAAGTTCTTAAATTTGCATTTTCCTGATCGCGGGTACCGGCAAACTGGTCTTCATCTACGACATTCTGAGTCACTTCCTGAGAAGAGGATACCGAGCGAGCAGGTGGCATCGTAGCAGCCTGATCTTCACTCCGTTTCTGTTCTTCAATCAGGCTTTGAATATCGGGTGCCAGTTCCAGCTCTTTATCAAGCGGATCAGGGCGAATCGCATCTACCAGTGTATAATTGAAATAGCGTGAGTTGGTTAGGTTGTTGGCCAGGCTATTCACCCGCCAGAAGGTATAATCTGCACCCTCTGTCCAGGGAACCAGACTTTCCAGTACGTCACGGTCCAGCGGAAATTCCTTTTCAGGATCACTCATTCTGAACTCGACATTACCCAGCTTGTAACGTTCGCCGGTTTCAAAACGCAGGTTCACATCGGCGGTATTTTGTGGCTGGGCAATCTTTACATCATGCAGACGCCAGAATGAATCAAAATAACCATTGTTATTGGCTGCAGTAGTAATCCGTGTTTTGGTTTTTTCATAATTGCCATGATTGAAAATATCGCCTTCTTCCTGTTCAGGCAAAAGACTGATGACCTGGAATTGTGGCTGTTCGGCGCCCTCTCCAGTAAATTCAATATTTTGACTGCTAATCAGGACAGGTTCATTCGGGGTCACAAAAACCCGAACCCGACTGTCAGAGATTTTTTCAAACTTGAACTGGGCATTATAATAGCCCACCGCCTGCGCTGCCTGTCTGGACAGGGTGCGTAATTGCGGCAACGCTGAATTAAAGTCACCAAAAGACTCCTGAGTAAAACTGGATAATTTGGCTTTAACATTATTTCTTAAGTTCAAATGGCCTTCAGGTACATCTTTACGATTCAGCATACCGTTGCTTTGCGCAACACCTTGCCCATTCATGATCACCACATCGGCACTAATTCGAGGAACTCTTGCGGTCATGATCTGACGTGGAGGACGGATTTTATAAAATAGTCGTTTAAACAGATTCGGACGTTTATCATCCTCAGCAACCAACTGACCCGGCACTTCTGGCAAGGTCAATCCGGCTTCATTATTTTTTACAATAATCTGGCTGTCTGCCTGAATCGATTGCATCAACTGATCGACATTAACCGGCGCCTGATTAATTTCCAGCAGTTCTTGCTGGCTGATATCAGCCACCACCGTTTCACTGGTCTGACTATTGCGATAGTTTTGTGCTTCCTGTTTGGCTTGCTCGGCTACCTGATAAATTTCATTGGCCATGTTCTGATCAATAGTCTGTACTGGCAGATCTTCCAGATCATCAAACTCGATCGGCGTAAATTCATCCAGACCAGATCCTGCATTTTGCTGTTGTTCCAGCATCAACATGCTGTCAACTGGCACTTCCGGCTCCAAGGCTTCTTCGATTTTTTCTTCTGCTTCAGTTTCAGACGTGGCCACCCCCTGACGAATCGCTTCTTTAGATAGCTCGTCCACCATTTCTGCCTGAGAAATGGCTACGGGTGTTTCTGGCTGTTCGGTTTGTGCCATGCTCTGATGGGATAACATCATAAAAAAGATGCTCATACACAGCTGCATACCACTATGCTGTGGTATGAGAGGCCCCATACTGCGATTTAGCATCGTTTTTTTAAAATTTTTCTTTGCAGGCATAGCAAACTCTAAACGAATACATTCTTTAATTGATTATTTGACCGAAAAATATAAGCTAAGGAGCTTAATTAATTGGTTTTTACCTTTACATGGCTGAAAGTATCTTACATGATTTTTCTCAATGTTTACGCATAACTGACATTTCTTAATAAAACTTAATGTAGCACGGCCTATATGAACAAAAATGAACATTTGTTAGCTTCTCGGCGCTTTTTACCGATGTTTCTGACGCAGTTTTTTGGTGCATTAAACGATAATGTATTTAAACAGGCGTTACTGCTGGTCATTACTTATGGCTGGATTCAACAGCAATCGGCCAGCATCAGCACTTTAAATAATCTGGCGGCTTTACTGTTTATCTTGCCCTATTTTATTTTTTCAGCCACGGCCGGTCAGATTGCCGACAAATACGAACGTTCACAGCTGATTCGCTATCTCAAGCTTCTGGAAATTGCCATTATGTTGCTGGGAACTGTCGGTTTCCTCATGGGCAATTTATGGATTCTGTTATTTGCCCTGTTCCTGATGGGCACCCATTCCACTTTCTTTGGCCCGATCAAATATGCGATTTTACCTGAAGTCCTGAAACCGAATGAACTGATGTCCGGCAATGCCCTGTTTCAGTCCGGAACTTCTCTGGCAATCCTATTCGGTATGATTCTGGGCGGTGCAGTCATTGCAGCTTCCGCCGGCAACCTGATCTGGATCAGTTTAACCGTCATCAGCATCGCCTTGATTGGTTATATATCCAGTCGCTATATCCTGAAACAAAGTATTCCCGCGCCTGAGCTGCAAGTTGACTGGAATTTCTTCCGCACCAGCTTGCAGACCTTGAAATATGCCAAAAGCTTACCTCTGATTTTTACCATTTTACTGGGCAACTCATGGTACTGGTTTTATGGTGCAACCTATCTGACCCAGATTCCTCAGCTGACATTACAAAATCTGCATGCATCTGAAAATGTCGCCAGTCTCCTCTTAACCTTTTTTTCTGTCGGAATTGGTCTGGGTTCATATTTATGCCGAAAAATTGGTGGCAGTGAAGTCAATATCAAAATGGTGCCTTTTGGTGCGATTGGTCTGGTGATCTTTGCCCTGTATCTGGCCGCAAGTCTGGCCTTTGTGCCAGTACGTAGCGGCGAGTTAATCGGTCTGGCCGAAGTGTTTCAGCAAGGCTGGAGTTATTATCATGTAATGCTGGCTGTCACCTTGCTCGGAATAAGTGGTGGTTTTTATATTGTTCCGCTCTATGCCATGATGCAGGCGCATTCGCCTCGCTCACATCGTGCGCGGGTGGTTGCAGCAAATAACATTTTGAATGCCGTTTTCATGGTATCTTCTGCTATATTCTCGATTATTATTTTAAGTGTTCTAGAGCTTGATCTTAAAATACTTTTTTGTATTACCGCAGTATTGAGTGGCCTGTTTACCTTATGGCTGCTTTTCCGACTCAAACCCATGATCAAAACTGCGAAAGCACCCTTGGAGGATTAATTCATGCGTCAATATACAGGTGTCGATAAGCTGATTCATTCTTTTGATCAGGCATTACGCAGTCTCGTCCCGGGCACGACATCGGCACGACGTGAAAATCCGGCCCAACCGGTAGAAACACAATTAACGGTCAGTGATGCACGTCATGTAGCAGGTTTAATGCGGGTCAATCATAGTGGTGAGGTTTGCGCACAGGCACTGTACCATGGTCAGGCGATGACGGCGAAACTCCCGAATGTACGTCGTGAAATGGAACAGGCAGCGATTGAAGAACAGGATCACCTGGCTTGGTGTGAAGACCGCTTAAAAGAACTGGATAGCCATACCAGTCTGCTCAATCCGGTCTGGTACGGTCTTTCCTTCGGTATGGGTGCAATTGCCGGGATCGCAGGCGATAAATACAGTCTGGGTTTTGTGGCTGAAACAGAACGTCAAGTCAGCATGCATTTACAACATCATATTAGTCAGTTGCCACCGCAGGATGAACGTTCTCGTCGTATCTTGGAACAGATGAATGAAGATGAACTGCATCATCGGGATACAGCTTTAAACGCTGGCGGTGTAGATTTACCCGTTCCAGTCAAGATCGCCATGACCGGCATTTCCAAGTTGATGACCAAAACCAGTTATTTTATTTAAATAAGACGGTTTCAGTTTGAGCCCACTCATTTGTGGGCTTTTTAATATGTGTCAAATCTTGAGCGAGATAATAGTAACTCAAGGCATATAGCGATCTTATTACTTATAAGCTCTATAAAATAATAGAGAGTCCCCCACAGCATCCTTTAATCTTTTTTGCTCATTTCAGAAAGCAGGTCCAGCTGGATTTCCTGAATTTGCGCCAACCGTTCCCATTGATGCAGCAACAGATGATCTAATTTTTCATGCAAATGCTGAATTTCCAGTTCGGCTTTTAAGTTGATCTGATAATCATTTTGCGAACGTAAGCGGTCTTTGGCTTCCTGTCTGTTCTGGCTCATCATAATAATAGGTGCCTGAATCGCCGCGAGACAGGACAGGATTAAATTCAACAGAATAAATGGATAAGGATCAGCAGGTCGTGTCACCATCACCACAGTATTTATCGTAATCCACAGGCTCAAAAAGATTGCAAAACAAATCAAAAAGGTCCAGCTTCCACCAAAAGTTGCAATTTTATCAGCGAGCCTTTCTCCCAAAGTCCACTTTTGCTCTAAGGTTGTTTCCACATTTTTGGTAATCAGTTCATGCTGATGCATGCTATCAATCACTTCAAACTCAAGATCAGTCACTTCACCCTTTTCCGAACTTAATAATGAATGTACATACTGTATGCGGTACCGGGTTAAATCTGCCTGGCAAATATAATCTTGCGGTGTCCAGCCTGGAATATCCCTGGCAATCTCTTCGGTAATGACTTTTCTGACTGTTCCCATCGGAGTGAGATTTTTCAGAAGAAAGTGCTTGCCGCATACCAAGCATTTATGGCTTTCATGTTTTTCTTTCATGATGATTCTCTTTTTAAACCAGCTCACTCAGCTATTATTTTGTTCGATATATTTGATTTGCTTTAATCATTTTTACCATTCGTAAATCAATTATGTATCAAGTGCGTCTGATTTCTTGAACTTATGAATCTCACTTCGATTTTATCTTGGATTGATAAAAGGCTAAGCCAAGCGCACGATGATCAGATCATTCAAGATAATTTTCAGATCGATTCAATCCTACTATCTATACATGACTTAAATTTACTATAATCATGATGATAATAAAAAAGGGGCTTCATTGTGCGCCATTCATACCATCTTGAAAAACATTATATCGAACGCGCGGGTTGGCTTCGTGCAGCTGTACTGGGGGCAAATGACGGGATTATTTCGGTCACCAGTCTGGTGGTGGGTATTGCAGCCAGTGGAGCATCCACGGAAATTCTATTGGTGACCTGTGTTGCCGGATTGATTTCTGGCGCCGCATCAATGGCGGCCGGTGAATATATTTCGGTTAAATCCCAGCAAGATATTGAAACCAATGATCTACTCATGGAAGAGCGCGAACTGCAGCGCCATCCCACGCATGAGTTAAATGAGCTCAAAACGATTTATATACAACGAGGTCTGGAACCTGCTTTGGCACAACAGGTCGCTGAACAGCTGACCGACCATAATGCCTTGGATGCCCATGCCCGGGATGAAATTGGTATTTCAGCACCTACCTCTGCCCAACCCTTTCTCGCTGCATTTTCTTCGGCTATGGCATTTACGGTAGGTTCATTATTTCCTTTAATTTCAATCATGATTTTACCGGAACATTATCTGGATAAAGGCGTCATGCTGATTGGTGTTTTAAGTTTGGGGATGATGGGCGCACTGGCAAGCTATGCCGGTGGAGTAAGTGTCTGGAGAGGTGCAGTTCGGGTCATGCTCTGGGGAATTATCGCCATGTTATTCAGTGCATGGATCGGATCATTATTTAATGTGTCTGTTGGCTAAATATATGTTTATTTTTTTAGTTAGACACAGAATAGGATTGAGCGGTTCTTCTATTAACATCACTGAAAAATGTTTTTCAAAAAACTAGCGGCTCTAACAAAACTTGAGTTTAATTAATATATATTCGGTTTTAATTTAGATGCTTAAAACTTAAGATTTATGCCTGAGAGGTATTGTTATGGAAACTACGATCATTCTTGCCATCTTGGCGATCATTATCGTATTACTGATCATTTTTTATAACAAGAAAAAGTGAAAGAGCGATGATTCATTTCTTGATACTTTGAGGATTTTTATTGATCTTAAAATACATTTCAGAGCTTTAAATCAATCAAATATTAATTCCCTCTTGGATCACATAAAGAATTCCAAGAATTAAAATGACCGAAACCAAGATTTCTAATATTTTCATTTTTAAATGATTCCTAAACTCCACCTGAACCATCTTATCTGAATTTTTCTTTTACTCTAAAGACAAAAAAACTGCACCATAAAAAGCCTGATCTGGCTTGATCAGGCTGGTTAATTATTCTTACTGGATAAAATGTATTAGCAAAAAATTAGGTGATTTGATTTAAATCAGCTGTTCAACTGTTGGGAAGCTATGTGATCCATGTTCGAACATGGCATCATGCCAGATATCAAACATAGGCACTTTCACATCCAGAGCCAAGGGCAACTTTTTTTCATTAAACTGCATATGTTGAAGATCTAATCCCCAGGCAATCAAATCAACATCCAAAGTAATCTGATGAGATGGACGTACTCGCCCTGATGCCTGTTCCAGCTGTTTGAGCAGCTCAATCAGGCCTTCACTAGACACCGAACTTCGCAATAAACACGCTGCATTCCAGTAATCTTCGCCGATGCCATCGCGGCAAGGAATCATATAAATGGGAGAAAACTGAACTTCTCCCCATTCAGAAATACGTTGCTGTGCAGCTTGAAAATGTTGCTGAGGATGACAATTACTCGCTAATGCTAGGGCGAAAATCGTTTCGGTGGCGTTCAAGACGTATCCCTACAGAATTGGCTTGCGCGATAATGGCAGGCTTACGGATCGTAATATTAATCGATTCAATTGCTGTAAAGGTAGTAAAAAGTGCATTCAGCACTAACTTTGCTGCATGTTCAATCAATTCAGGCTTGGCGTCTTGAATGACTTTACTGGAAATCTCACAAATTTCTGCATAATTCAACGTATCTGCAAGTGCATCTGAGTTTGATGCCTGTTCTAAATCGGTTTGAATGATCAAATCCAGCATTAAAGGCTGAATAATTTGACGCTCCCAGTTAAAGCAGCCCACGACTGTCTCAACCTTTAAACCTTCAATAATAATGGCGTCCATTGGATTGCTCGAGAATTTAATACTGACCACATCCCCCTCAAGCTCCTTTACAAAGGGAGGAGCTTTTAAAGTCCCCCTTTTAAAAGGGGGATTTAGGGGGATTTTTCCAAGTCTAGATAGGGTTTAAGATTAATGCTTTAACAGCAGATTCGGATCCATGCTCTGCACCATCTGCAAACGCTGATCGGCATAGATGTCGGTATACGGCGCCAGAATACGCATGAAACGGTCGAAATACAGCATTTGCTTGAACAACAAGGCAAAGTCACGCGGGAAGCGGATCCCGTGACGTTCACCCACAGCCACCATATCCATCATGATATCGTTCAGGTCAGCAGGGTTGGACGTTAACAATTCCTGCGGATCCGCCATCAATACACCGCTAAATAAACGTTCCAGATCAGCAGCCAAGACTTTGGTGTCAATCTGCACAGCGGTCATGCCCATTTTCAGCATGTTTTGCGCCATCAGCTCATAATTGGTATGTTGCAATGAATCCATAAATGCCATACATGCCGTCCATACTTCAGGCTTAAGCTGACCCACAATACCGAAATCAATAAAACCGACACGGCCATCTTCGAGCAGCATCAGGTTGCCTGCATGCAGATCGGCATGGAAGCTGTTACACATCATCAAGCTGCCAAACCAGGTATTCATCGCCGTAATCAGTACTTGAGATGGATCTTTGGATACTTTTTTGACGACTTCAAAATCTGTCAAAGGCACACCGTATAAACGCTGCATGGTCAGCACACGACGGGTCGAATATTGATGATAAACCTTCGGTGCAGTGGCTGCCTGATTGTTGGTGATATTCAGGTAATTGACGAAATCATCCAGATTTTGTGCTTCTTCGATAAAATCGACTTCGCGCACCATACGGGTTTTGATTTCTTCGACAATGTCAGCCAGTGAAGCAAACTTGACTTTTGGGACTGCTTTTTCCAGTAACTTGGTCGCCCAATGCAGCACATTTAAATCGGTATATAAAATGGTTTCTACACCCGGTTTTTGTACTTTAATCACCACATCTTCGCCAGACACCAGTTTGGCTGCATGCACCTGGGCAATGGACGCAGAGGCCAATGGCGTTTCATCAATCGATGCAAAGATTTCGTCCAGATTACGACCCGCAAATTCAGAGGCCAGTACTTGCTGGATATAGCTGAACGGCAAGCGTGGAGTCTGATCCAGACAACCCTGAAACTCTTCAACATATTCACGTGGAAATAGTGACGGCGTGCTGGCAATAAACTGACCCAGCTTGATATAAGTTGAACCTAAGGATTCAAAAGTTTCACGCATCAGTTTGGCATTGCTCGGCTTTTCAGTGGCATATTTAAAGCCCGCCTTTGCCGCAACGACTGCTGTTTCTCCCATACGGGCAACTGAACGTATTCCATCTAACCAGATATTGTTTTTCATAATGTCTTAGGAAAAATTAATTAGACGCAGTGTAGCAAAAAAATTTCACTTTGCAGGCTTATCTTGCCTGACAGATTGGGCAATCTGTATCTTTTTCGAAAGTCAGAATCCGTTGCTTAAAACTCATGCCATCCCAAAGCAGCAGTTTTTGTCTGAGGGGCATCTGGCTCAATCCCAGATATAACAAGGCATGATGTGCCTGCAAACTGGCCATCACATTCGGGGTAGTCGCCAGTACACCGGAGTCTGCACAGCGCAAACTTTCATCGGCCTGATTTTCTGGCGGGAACAGGCAGGCATAACAGGCAGAATCCCCTTCGACCATAAACAGCTGGCCTTGCAAGCCAATCGCAGAGGCACTCAATAAGGGCACATTCAGCTCCACGCAAATGTGATTGACCAGATAGCGTGTGGCAAACTGATCACAGCCATCCAATACCAGATCCTGATGCTCGATCACACTTACTGCATTCTCAGCCGTTAAAGCCTGATTGATATATTCAACTTGTACATTCGGATTAATCTGGCCCAGTCTTTTGGCCAGAGTTTCTGCCTTATAAAATCCAATATCCTGCGGCATAAATGCCAGTTGTCGCTGTAAATTACTCATCTCGATAGTATCTGGATCGATCAGGGTGATTTTCCCTACACCTGCGCGCGCCAGAAGTTCTGCCAGTGCACAGCCAATTCCGCCACAACCAATAATACAGACATTAGAAAATTTCAGTCGCTCCTGCGCATCAATATCCCAGCCATCCAGAAGAATCTGACGGCTATACAGATGCAGTTCAGCATCGGTGAGTTCGAATTCTGGGGATATGGCATCCATGTTAAATGTAGACAACGTCTTTCCTTGTTTCGAAAATTTTTAACAATGATCGCAAAAATTAGCTTTACTGAATTTTTTAAGGACTGATAAATCTCTGGAATATCAATCTCACATTCAATTCACAGCACATCAATAAATGGTTCGGCCATCGTTGATGGCAACTAGCATATCAGCTAAACGCTCGGTATCAAGATGCAGCGGCTATGGCTTGGCAAGATTTTTTGAATCACCTCAATTCAATGGTTCCGGCAAACAGCTTTTTCTCATTTATAAAAGGTGTCAAACCTGAAGTTTTTAAAATCTTTGCTATTGAATTACCCTGTAAATAGAACTGCCTTGTTTAGCAATTCTGTAGTCTCTGCCTGTATTTGAGTATGAAAATGTATGAGTTCAGTGAGACCTAAGGCATCTGTCTCTAAATATGATTAATCTGAAAATACCAAGCAATCTTTTCAGCTTTCATAAAATCGTATGGAGAACATACATGACCGAGCATAACAATACTCAACATGATAATCGTGAAAAATTATGGGAATTGATCAAGGATGTCCGTTACACCATGATCAGCCATTTAACTGATACACATGAAATACACTCCCAGCCGATGACCATGCTGAACTCCGAACAGATGAACGAACGTCAAAACTTATATTTCATCCTGCGTAATACCAATGATCTGGTCAAAGCAGCAGAAACTGGCCGTGGTCAAATTGGCCTGTCTTTTGCAAAACCATCAGATGGTATCTATGTGTCGATCAGTGCTCATGCCCAGATCAGTACTGACCGCATTCTGATTGAACAGTTGTGGAATCCGTGGGCAGAAAACTGGTTTGAAGGCAAGGATGATCCGACCGTACGGGTATTGATTGCTGAAGCAGTCAGCGCAGAATACTGGAATGTCACAGATAACAAAGTTACCCAGCTTTTTAAAGCCTTAAAAGGCGGTGTTACCGGCGAAGCGGGCGAACCGCATGCAGAACATCAAAAAGTGAATCTACAAAGTAATATCTGGTAATGAATGAGATTTAGCCTCTTTATCTTAAGAGGCTAAATTTTTGATATATTTAATTTTAAATATTAATGTAATTTTACTGTAATGACATAAAAAATTATAATTTTTGCTTGCCTTAATCTGCTCTCTTAAAAATATAAGTTTGGGAAAATCAGCTCAATATCTGATTAAAATTTAAGTAGCAGATTTATTTCTTAAAAAACCAAAAGGCTGCTATGGCAGCCTTTGAACATTCAATCAAACAATTAATTTGAAAAATTAGCTGACTCGCTTCATCTCTTGAAGTTTGGCAACTTCCTGCTGTTTGAGTAAATTTCGCTGAATCTTGCCACTCGATGTTTTAGGCAAAGATGCCACAAACTCAATCTCTTTCGGATAGGCATGTTTGGATAAGCGTGAACGTACATAACTTTGCAGTTTCAACATCAAATCTTCAGTAGCTGGATATGCTGATTTAAGTACTACAAAGGCTTTCACAATTTCAGTACGTTCTGGATCTGGCTTGCCGACGACTGCAGATTCAAGCACTTCTTCACATTCAAGCAAAGTACTTTCTACATCAAAAGGCCCAACCCGATAGCCCGAAGTTGTAATGACATCGTCTGCACGCCCAATAAAATCAATACCGCCATATTCATTCAGCTTCACGGTATCACCAGTGAGATAATACTGCCCGACAAATGACTTGCGGTTGTGGCCTGCATAGCCTTCAAACCACATCAACGGTGAAGCTGCACAGTCAATTGCCAAGGTTCCAATCCCGCCTTTTTCTACTTCCTGATGTTCTTTGTCCAATACAGCAAAACGATGCCCAGGAATAGCAAAACCGGCTGAACCAACTTTTTTATAATGCTCCAAGCCATGATGATTGGCGATCACCATACCCAGTTCAGTCTGTCCATATTGATCGTAAATATTCACACTTAAATCATGATTGAACCACTGAATCACTTCAGGCGTGAGCGGCTCACCTGCACTGCTTACCACGCGTAAATGCGAACTGATGCCTGCATCAAATTTTTCTTTAAAACCAAAGAACATGCGAAATGCGGTTGGCGAACCGGTCAGGTTACTAACCTGATATTTTTGAATGATTTGTACGGCATTATCGACACTAAAGCCACGTTCATCCATGATGATGCTGTGCCCTAAACTGAGCGGCCCTGCAATGCCATAATACAGTCCATACGCCCAGCCCGGGTCTGCCAGATTCCAGAAGGAATCTTCATCTCGCAGATCTACCGCGTGCAGCATATAGCCTTTAAAGGCCAACAACGCTTTTAAAGGCACAGGAACCGATTTTGCCAAGCCTGTCGTACCTGAAGTAAACATCATCAGGAAAATATCATTAAACTGGCAATTTACCGGTTCAAACTCTTCCGGTTGCTGCTGTAAGGCTGTCCAGAAATCAGCATCTTGATAATCATCTGCCGCTGTTTGATGCACAGTCAGAATATTAGGGACATTGAGATCATGAAGTTTCAGTCGCTGCTCTTCATCAGTAACAATCAACTGGGTGCCAGCGGTACTGATGCGATGTTCAATGGCTTTGCTTTCAAAGGCAGTAAATAAAGGTTGGTATATGGCACCGATACGCCAGGTGGCCAATATGGTAATTAAGAGTGCTGGCGTTCTTGGCAGCAATCCTGCAATACAGTCACCGGCTTTTAAACCCAGAGAATGCATATAATTGGCCAGCTGTCCTGAAGCTACGGCCAGCTGTTCAAAGGTCCACTGCTCTGCATCTCCGTTTTTGCCTTCCCAAATCAGTGCAGTTCGGTTTTGACCCAGGTAGCGACCACAGCATTCGGTATACGCATTGATGTTCTCTGCGTTTCCAACCAGATGTTCTTGAACCATATTTTCAAAATTAAAATCAGCATATGCCTGTTCTAGTGTCTTCATGACGACAACCTCTTTCCTGTTGTAGTTTTCAGGCGACCTTGCCTGAGTTTGTCCATTTGTATTTGTTGTTCTCGCTGATTCCATCAGCATACCGCTCTCAAATCTTTATTCATGCCTTATAACTAAAAACATAAATCATGCTTCTCTGCTTATATTCTGAGTACTACATGTGTTTAGCTAATAACCTGGTTGCTTTATCCTGGCAATTTCCATATCCATCAATTGAAATGCCGGGTTTGAACATCGGCCAAAGTATTTTTTCAATCAACCTCAGCGCTGACAGACTTCACGCGCAATCACCAGACGTTGAATATCCGATGCACCTTCATAAATCTGGCTCACTCGCACATCACGGTAAATTCGCTCGACCGGAAAATCAGAGACATAACCGTAGCCACCATGAATCTGGATCGCATCCGAGCAGACTCTTTCTGCAATAGTCGATGCAAACAGTTTTGCCATCGATGCTTCTTTTAAACACGCCAAGCCTGCATCTTTTAATGTTGCAGCATGCAAAACGAGCTGACGTGCGGCTTCAATTTGTGTCGCCATATCTGCAAGCCTGAACGCCACAGCCTGATGTTGCACAATTTCTACACCAAAGGCTTTACGGTCATTGGCATATTCCACTGCAGCATCCAGTGCAGCCCGAGCCATACCGACAGATTGTGCCGCAATGCCGATCCGACCAGACTCAAGATTTGATAAAGCAATTTTATAGCCTTCACCTTCCTGACCCAGCAGATTGGCAGCCGGAATCCGGCAATTATCCAGAACGATGGTCGCGGTATCGGAACAATGTTGACCCATTTTCTCTTCTAGGCGTGACACGATATAACCCGGTGCATCGGTCGGCACCAGAAAGCATGAAATACCTTTTTTCCCTGCCGATTTATCGGTCACAGCAAAGACTAGTGCAATCTGTGCGTGTTTACCTGTCGTGATAAACTGCTTGGTACCATTTAGCACCCATTCATCGCCATCGCGTTCGGCTTTACACTCCAGCGAACTGGCATCCGAACCGGCCTGAGGTTCCGTCAAGCAGAAACAGCCTAGCCATTCACCTGTTGCCAGTTTAGTCAAATACTGCTGTTTTTGTGCCTCTGTGCCATAA
The DNA here is from genome assembly GCF_001878775.1 of Acinetobacter sp. AR2-3. Taxonomy (NCBI): domain Bacteria; kingdom Pseudomonadati; phylum Pseudomonadota; class Gammaproteobacteria; order Moraxellales; family Moraxellaceae; genus Acinetobacter; species Acinetobacter sp. AR2-3. The sequence continues at coordinate 6,940 of NZ_MJIQ01000046.1, read as the reverse complement.
CGCTGGGTGATACCACAAGGCAAAGAATTCTGCACACTGACAATCGTCGAGATTGCACCATCACCTGCAGCGATCTCCTCTAGTGCCAAGACTAGTGAAACATAATCCAGACCTGCACCGCCCCATTCTTCAGCCACTGTCATACCCAATGCGCCAAGCTCACCGAGTTCTTTAAGTTCTTGTGCTGGGAATTGTGCAGTTTTGTCGCGTAAGGCCGCTGTCGGTTTCAGTTTCTGCTGCGAATAATTGCGCATCATGTCCTGAATCATTTTTTGTTCATCATTTAAAATCATTGAACTTCCCTTTCTATATCTATTTATTTACTTCAAGCTTTTTACTATTGAGATCGTTGGCACGTCGGATAAGGCGGCATGGATGTCGCCTGCGAAACTGAGATACAGGGATGTATCTTCAGTTTCGCAAAGGATTTTTGTTTCTTTTGATCCTTCAAAAGAAAATGCATGCTTAAGCAAATTCATTTAAATTCAATGAGAAATTGGTAGCTGTGCAAATCATCATGTCCTATATAAATCGAAAACTTATTTAGGCTGCATACGGATTGCGCCATCCAAACGAATGACCTCACCATTCAAATAACTATTTTCAAAGATATGTCCCACCAGCTGGGCAAATTCCTGTGGTTTGGCCAGACGCGATGGAAATGGCACCATTTGCCCCAAAGCATCCTGGACATTTTGCGGCATGCCTTTCAGCATCGGAGTTTCCATAATGCCCGGCGCGATGGTCATGACACGGATCGCTTCACGAGCCAGTTCACGTGCCAAAGGTAAAGTCATTGCGACGACTGCACCTTTGGATGCCGCATAGGCAGTCTGACCAATTTGACCGTCATAAGCGGCAACTGAAGCAGTATTCACAATCACGCCACGTTCTTCTTCACCCGATTGCAACTCATATTTTGCAATTAAAGCCGCCGCATGACGCAACATATTAAAAGTACCATTTACATTAATATTGAGCACTTTTTGAAACATGGCTAATTCATGGATGCCGTTACGACCCAATACTTTGGCAGACGGTGCAATCCCGGCACAGTTGATCAAGCCATTCAGTTGACCATACGTGCTTTCAACATAAGCGAAGAAACTTTCAATGGCTTGTTCATCGGTAACATCGAGCTGTACAAACTCAGACTGTGCACCCAGTTGCTGCTGTAGTACTTCACCCTGCTCCTGATTCATATCGACCAGAATCACTTTGGCACCGTGTTCAACCAGATGAGTCGCTGTGGCTGCACCCAAACCTGAGGCACCACCGGTGATCACAATAACTTTTCCCTGAATGTTCATGTTTATTTCCTAGCGATTTTTCTATTTCAGATACGACTTAATATGCAGAGTAAACAGAGTTTTTATTCTGTACAATTTCCAAATATTGCATCTTGCATGATGTATTTGGACAATGAAAACAAGGATGTCAGACTGAATATGCATAAGCCTGCACTGGAATATAGCAAAGGCACCATCTCGATTGACCTGGTGAACGAAGCATTGCTGGATGCCAAACGGCTGCAATTTGATATCCCTGCCATTCTGAAAAAAGCCAATATCCCAGCAGAAGTATTGAATGCTCCCAAGGCACGCGTTTCTGTTAATCAATTTGCCCAATTATGGACTGTACTTGCAGACAGCATGAATGACGAATTTTTTGGCATGGACAGTCATGCCATGCGTCGTGGCAGTTTTAAATTGCTTTCGAAAATGGTTATGCAGGCAGATACACTGGAAAAAGCCGTGCAACACATTCTGCAATTTCTCAACCTGGTTTTGGACGATCTGCAAAGCACGCTCATGGTTGAGGAACACTATGCCTATATCGTAATTTATGATTTAAAAGCAATCAAACGCATGTTTAGTTATGCGACTTATCTGATGCTGATTCATACCCTGATCTGCTGGTTAAGTGGACAACGGATTTTGCTTAATCAAATTCAATTGAAATGTGCAGCACCACTGGATGATTTCGATTACAAAGTCCGTTTTTGTGAACAGATTGAATATCAGGCCAGCGAAAACTATGTGCAATTTGATGCAAGCTATCTGCAACTGCCGATTAAACAGGATGCTCAGTCCTGGTATCAGTTTATTCAACAAACACCACAAAATTTATTGGTGCGTTTTAAAAATCCCTATGCTTTAAGCACCCAGATTCGCCGACAATTGTTACAGGTTTCACCGGCAGAATGGCTGGAACTGAATGAACTGGCCTTAAAAATGAATATGTCTGAAGCGACCATGCAACGGCGTTTAAAAAGTGAAGGTGTCAGCTATCAACAGTTAAAAAATGAGATACGCCGGGATACCGCGATTGAGTTACTGACTCGTACTGAACAAAGTTTACAAGAGATTAGCGATCAGCTTAATTTTCAGGAATCCAGTGCATTTCATCGTGCATTCAAAAAGTGGACTGGCGTCAGTCCAGGCGCGTATCGGCAAAATAATATTAGATAATTTATATAAACTTAGACTTCAAAAATGTCAAAGAAAGAGACTTGTATTCTAAGCATTTATTTTTATTATAATTATATATTTCAAGCCCTAAAACATATATTAGCAGGACTACACAGTCACCCGGAAAGCTTTGCAATTTACCCGAGAATAGATTATTTTTCATTCAATTTATAGCACTTTTGCTATTGGCTGTACTCTCCATTTTCCTTTCTAGTTGAAGGTATCTCCATGTTAAAGATGACTGATGTGCTTGGGCAAAATCTTGTCCAAAACTTCTCTAAAGCTTTATTTTCTTCGACTGATCTAATTACAGAACAGTTGAATCAAGGGATTTTAAATGCATCGGATGCAGAACTGAAAGATGCAATTTTGCACTTCTTTAACCAAGTAGATGCTGTGGAAGCGGCTCAGGCCCTTGAAATTCCAGCAGAACGTATAAGTGGATTACAGGAAGGTATCGCCTTGAAAGATGAAAAATATCTGGCAGATACTTTGAAAGTTGTGGCACTTTGTCTGGCAATGGAAACTGGCAGTTTGGATCAGGTAGAAGTCTATGACTGTCTACAAGACTATCCAATGTAATTATTTTTAAAAATTCCTCGAAAGCGGTGCTCTGGCATCGCTTTTTTGTTTTTAGTTATACTGCGTTGGCATCATGTCATTCAAAATACTTAAGGTTTCAAATGCAGTCAGGAATTTATAAAGAAAAAATCCAATAAAAAAGCGACCAATGTAGTCGCTTTTTTATAGAAAAAGAATTACAGATTAATGCGGCCATTGCGCCAAAGTCACACGATCATTCCCGCCATAATCTTTAACCGTGCGGACTTGCTTATAACCCGCCTGTTTAAATAGATGTTGTACGGCATCTGCCTGATCATAACCATGTTCAAGCACCACCCAACCATTCACAGTCAAATGCTTCTTGGCTTGCAGAATAATCATTTCAATATCGGCCAGACCTTTTTTATCTGCCACCAGCGCACGTTCCGGTTCAGTCGCCAGATTCTGCATATGCACATCATCAGCGTCGATATAAGGTGGATTCGATACAATGGCGTCAAAGAATTGACGGCCAAATGGCTTCAGCCATGAACCCAGAACAAATTCTACATTCTCAATATCATGTTGTTCCGCATTATATTTCGCCACCTCAAGCGTAGGCTCGTAGATATCGGAAGCGGTTAGTGTCCAGTTAGAACGTTCAGATGCCAGTGATAAGGCAATTGCACCAGTACCTGTCCCCAAATCCACCACACGGGCATCTTCAGGCAGATCTAACTTCAATACCGTCTCAACCAGCACTTCAGTATCCGGACGTGGCACCAAGGTATCTTTGGTCACTTTGAGGTCTAAAGTCCAGAATGGCTGTGAACCAGTAACATAAGCCAAAGGTTCGCCAGCAGCAATACGCGCCAACCCATCTTTATACGCTTGTTCCTGTTCCGGCGTTAATTCCTGATCTTTTTTCATCAGCAGATCAAATGAATCAATCTTGGTGATGTGTTCCAGTAACCAGGCATTTTCCTGACGTTCATAACTTTCAGCTTCGCCGCGTAAAGCCAAGGCTTGTAAAATATTCATTATCCACCATTCTGCTGTGCAAGCATGGCCAATTGATCCGCCTGATATTCGCGATGCAGGCTGTCCAGCAATTCAGTCAAATCACCTTCCATCACGGCATCCAGCTTGTATAAAGTCAGGTTAATGCGGTGATCTGTCATACGACCTTGCGGATAGTTATAGGTACGGATACGTTCTGAACGATCCCCCGAACCCACCAGGTCACGACGCATTTCCGAGGTTGCTGCATCTGCTGCTGCACGTTTGGCATTTTCTAAACGTGATACCAGCAGTGCCATCGCTTTGGCCTTGTTCTTATGCTGTGAACGCTCTTCCTGACACTCCACTACGGTGCCGGTTGGAATATGAGTAATACGTACTGCAGAATCGGTTTTGTTAACATGCTGACCACCTGCACCTGAAGCACGATAGGTATCAATGCGCAAATCAGATGAGTTGATTTCAACCGAGGTATCGACATCAATTTCAGGAAGAATCGCAACGGTACATGCTGAGGTATGCACACGGCCTTGTGATTCGGTCGCTGGTACACGCTGTACACGATGCGCACCACTTTCAAATTTTAGACGACCGTAAACCCCGTCACCATTAATCAGGCAGATGACTTCTTTATAGCCGCCATGTTCGCCTTCATTTTCAGAAAGGATTTCAATACGCCAGCCTTGGTTTTCCGCATATTTACTATACATACGGAATAAATCGCCAGAGAAAATCGCTGCTTCATCGCCACCGGTTCCCGCACGAATCTCCAGATAAGCCGAGTTGGCATCATTCGGATCTTTCGGAATCATCAAGATGTTCAAGTCTGCTTCAAGCGATTCAATTAAAGCTTTATTCTCTTTAATTTCTTCCTGTGCCATTTCCTTAAAGTCCGGATCTGACAGCATGGCCTGAGCCGTTTCGATGTCTTCTTCAGCCTGTCTATACTTGGTCCAGACATTGGTAATTTCTGTTAAGTCATTATGCTCACGTGACAATTGACGGAAGCGCTTATTATCAGAAATGACTTCTACATCAGCCAGTAATGCGGTCAATTCTTCATGGCGGTCAGAGAGTTGGTCTAATCGTAAACGTAACGATTCTTTCATTTTCTAAAAAATCTCAAACATAGGCTGTGACTAAAAACCGATTTAGCACAGCGAAATCAAAAAATTGCGCCTAGTTTAACGACTCTGGCTTCTAATGAACATCATTATTGAGTAAGTCCGCGTTGCTATCATTCATGCTCTACAGCATTTGTTAACAAATATGATTAAAAACAGTGGAATTGCTTTTTTTATAGTCGATCTTATTCTTATTTCTTGCTGATTTTACAATTCGCCAAATAAAGCAGGGAATTATGAAGAAACATCTTCATATTGTTTTGGGCATGATTTGTTACATTTTCCGCATCGAAATAACTACAGTCCTGTAGATGGACACGGAGTGATGACATGAAACTCAATGCACTTTTAATGAGTACAGTTTTAGCTGCTGGTTCAATGATGACCGTAAACGCACATGCCGACAGTACAGCGCGTGTTGCAGCAGCAAGTGCTTTAGGTAGTGTTGCAGGTACAGCATTAGGTAAAAACATGGGCGGTAATACTGGTGCAACCATTGGTGCTGCTTTAGGTGGTGCTGGCGGTGCAGCAGTTGCAAGCAGCAAGAAAAACCGTACTGAATCTGCCATTGGTGGTGCCCTAGGTGGCGGTGCAGGTTATACCGTAGGTAAAAATATGGGCGGTACTAACGGCGGTTATATCGGTTCAGCTTTGGGTGCTGCCGGTGGTGCTGCACTAGGTAACAAGATTGCCAAAGATAAAGCAGCTGAAAAACGCTCTAAACACTGGAAAAAACGTTACCGTTAATTTGCGCTCAGGCTGTTTAGACCAGACGCTACATTTAACATGAAAAGCATCTTTTGGTGCTTTTTTTTTATTACTGTTTCATAACATGAAATTTCAAGTAATACATGGAATTATCCTGTCCACATCATGAATAAATTAAGGAGATAAAAATCACAATTCGCCAACATTGCCTTCATGCTGTTTGGCGCTTGCTAGATTAAATTTATCTCATCAACAAAATATAGCTAGATATATAAAAGGTGTCCTCATGAACTATAAATCTCTAATGATCGCTGTCGTAGCAACCTCAGCCATGGGTATGACAGCTGCCAATGCAGGCAATACAACCAATACAGCTTTAGCTTCTGCTTTGGGTGGTGTCGTTGGTGCCGCAGTCGGTAATAAAATGGGTGGTACAACTGGCGCAACAATCGGTTCAGCGATTGGCGGTGGTGCGGGCGCCGCAGTAGCAGCAAATAAACGTGACCGTAATGGTGCGATTATCGGTGGTGCTTTAGGTGGCGGTGCAGGTTATGCAATTGGCCGAAACATGGCAGGCACCAACGGTGGTTATATCGGTGCGGCACTGGGTTCAGCAGGTGGTTCAGCTTTAGGTAAGAAAGTCAGCGAAGACCGTCGTTATGATGACCGCAGCGAACGTCGCTATAACTCTTCTCGTAACTACCGTTATAACGATTATCGCTATAACAACCGTCGTCGTTAAGATTCTCTCCCCTTATTCTTTCCTCCTTTATAAGCATCTAGGACTTACGCATTGAGGGATTTAAAAAAGTCTCAAACTACTTTATAACGTATCTGTGATCAGACGAACTAAACATGCTTCTACAGCAACTTGTACATTACCCATTTATATGGGCTTTCTCATGACAGAACCAAACTCTATTAGCTGCACACAACTTGCCGAGACTTATAATATCTCGCATGACAGTGTAAATCGCTTTTTGGAGCGTGAAGACTACACAGCTCGCGATCTATATCAAGAAGCCTGTCTCTTATACACATCTGACGCTGCCGACGATCTTACGCGTGTAGATC